>CAZDTB010000061.1:0-15072 GCA_964508075.1 uncultured Planctomycetales bacterium | reverse complement strand
TCATCGGTCGTCTCCTTCGGCGTGGTCAAACTCTCCCCGTCGGCGTGCGCCGCCGTGTCCCGCCCAGCAGAGCCGGCGTGTCCCCACGCCGGTCTCCCGGGCCGCGGACGGCCCGGCTCCGCAGGAGGGCCGCGGACATTCAATCCCAGCCACGCACCCCGCGGGAAAGCAATCTGCATCCGGCCTCCCGGCCAGCCTTTTCATCCTATCGGCAACCCCGTAAACCGCTACCGGCGTTTGCCGACGGTCTGATGCCGGCCGGGAGGCCAGGTGGGAAGAAGAGCAGTCGTATCGTCATGTCGTTCTCCTCTTCGATGCGCCGGCCGCACGCCGGCGACTTGCCTCAAACGCCACCAACACGGCCGACACGGCCGTGCCACATGCCGTCAGGCTCGCCGCCTCGAGCCCACGCGGACCGTGCGCGCACGGGCATGCGCCCGATGTCCCACATAATGTGGATTAACGACAACCGGCTCGTTTGCGCCCATGGAATTCCGGGAAAATCGCCGAAACGCGTTCCGGGCACGGACTTGAGGGGTGGCCCACCCCAACGGGGTGGGGGCGCGATTCGCTGGGTGGCCCACCCCAACGGGGTGAGGCCCGATTTCAAAGACGGTGACTGTCCCCATTCATCGCCATTCATCCAGAGTCCTGCCAGAGTCGCCCCCTTCCGAGCGACCCCCGGCCCCGTAGCGTCGGACCGCGTGTGCCCCAGGCTCAGCCGCCCAGCGCCAACGCGCCGGTAGGCGGTACAATCAGCAGTACCTATGCTCCGCAACCGGTCAAATACTGGCGGGGAGCGTCAGCCACGCGCGGCGCGCCGCCCGCCACCCGACCAGCCCGTGGCCAATGACCAGCTGCATTGGCTGACGGTTCGCTGCGCCGCCCAGCACAACCTCAAGAGCATTGACGTCGAATTCCCCCTGGGGCGGTTCACCTGCGTCACCGGCGTTTCCGGCAGCGGGAAAAGCTCGTTGGTCAACGACATCGTCTACAAGGCCCTGGCTCGCGAGCTGAACCAGGCCACGACGGTCCAGCCGGGCAAGTACGCGGGCGTCGACGGGCTGGAACACCTCGACAAGGTGATCGCGATCGATCAGACGCCGATCGGCCGCACGCCGCGGAGCAATCCCGCCACCTACATCAAGCTCTTCGACGAGATTCGCCAGTTGTACGCCAAGCTGCCGGATGCCAAGCTGCGCGGGTACAAGCCGGGGCGTTTCAGCTTTAACGTTCACGCGGGGAAGGGTGGTGGACGTTGCGAGGGCTGCCAGGGCAACGGGGCTAACAAGATCGAGATGGATTTTCTGGCCGACTTGTGGGTGACTTGCCCGGTCTGCGAGGGTCGCCGCTTCGCCCGCGAGACCCAGCAGATCCACTACAAAGGCAAGTCGATCGCCGACGTGCTTGAAACCGACGTGCAGGAGGCCCTCGAGCACTTCGACAACATCGCGCGCATCCGCATGATGTTGCAGACCCTGCACGACGTCGGCCTGGACTATATCAAGCTCGGCCAGCCCAGCACCACGCTCTCCGGCGGCGAGGCCCAGCGGATCAAGCTCGCCCGCGAGTTGGTCAAGCGACCGACCGGCCGAACGCTCTACGTCCTCGACGAGCCGACCACCGGGCTGCACTTCGACGACATCCGCAAGTTGCTCGCCGTCCTGCACGGATTCGTGGACGGCGGCAACACCGTCGTCGTGATCGAGCATAATCTCGACGTGCTCAAGACCGCCGACTGGATCATCGACCTTGGCCCCGAAGGGGGCGAAGCCGGCGGCTGGATCGTCGTCGAAGGTACGCCCGAGGAAGTCGCCGAATGCGAGGCGTCCTACACGGGGGCGGCGTTGGCGGAAGTGCTAGGCGGAATTCGGAGTGCGGAATGCGGAATGCGGAGTGCGCAGAGCAGCGAAAAGATCCCGCATTCCGCATTCCGCATTCCGCAATCGGCAATGTCCGCGATCACCGTCGTCGGCGCCCGGCAGCACAATCTCAAGGACCTGACCGTCTCGATCCCGCGTGATCGCATCAGCGTTTGCACAGGCGTGTCGGGCTCCGGCAAGACCAGCTTCGCGGTCGACACCGTCTTCACCGAAGGACATCGCCGATACGTCGAATCGCTCTCCGCCTACGCCCGGCAATTCCTCGGGCAGATGGCCAAGCCGCGCGTCGATCATGTCGAGGGGCTCAGTCCGGCAATTTGTATCGAACAGAAAGCGGCCAGCAAAAGCCCGCGTTCGACCGTCGGTACCATCACCGAGATCTACGACTACATGCGCGTGCTCTGGGCCCGCGCCGGGACGCCGCACTGCCCGCGCTGTCAGGTCCCGATCGGTTCGCAGACCGTCGACGAGATTTGCGACCGCATCTTTACGCTCGACCCGGGCGCGCCCATCATCATTCTGGCCCCCGTAACGCTCGGCGACGGGGAGACGTACGCCGCCTTGTTCAATCGCCTCAAGAGCTCCGGCTACATGCGTCTGCGGATCGATGGCGAAATTCTCCGCACCAGCGACGCCGCCACGCTCGACGCCCGCCGGAAGCATCGTGTCGAGGTGGTGATCGACCGAACCGTAGTACGGGCCAAGTCGCGCAGCCGAATCACCGAGGGCGTCGAGCACGCCCTCTCACTGGCTGGCGGCGTGATGACGCTGCTTATTGAGGCGGTGGAAACGGTCGAGGAGGAAGGGCAGCCCGAACAGAGCCCTGAGCGCAAGCGAGGGGCTAAAAAACCGCGCGTGAAGCGTACGCGCGAACGCGAACTGCGCTTCTCACAAAAGCTCGCCTGTGCGAAGTGCGGCACGAGCTACGAGGAATTGTCGCCGCACCATTTCAGCTTCAACAGCCAGATGGGCTGGTGCGAGACCTGCGAGGGTCTGGGCGTGCAGCGCGGGGCGCCGGCGGCGTCGATCATCACCAGGCCGAACCGGTCGCTGCTGAACGGGGCGGTCGCCGGCTGGGCACGCATCAATCCCCGCTCGCCGCTCGGACGCCTGCTGACGGCCCTCTGCGAGCGGCTCGGTGTGCAGATCAATACGCCGTTGCGTGAGTGGTCGCACGAGCAGAAGCAGGCCCTGATGTTCGGCACGACCGGGGACTGGATCGAGGGGGACGAGGCTTTTGCGGGTACGCGCTTCCACTGGCGCGGCTTCTTCCCGGCAATCGACTCGGCCACGCGCAATAGCTGGATGCTGCGGCATCGCCTGCACAATGTGGTGACCGACATTCCCTGCGTGACGTGTCGCGGCGGCCGCCTGCGTCCGGACGCCGCCGCCGTACGCCTCGGAACCGTCGCCTCCGCAGCCAACCGTCCGCAATCCGTAATCCGCAATCGCAGATCGGCGAGAACCATCGTCGACGTCTGCGAAATGCCGCTCTCGAAAGCGGCCGACTTCTTCAAGCGCTTGCGCCTTAACAAACAACAGCGTCAGATCGCCGGCGAGCTCCTGAACGAGATCAAGAACCGTCTCCAGTTCCTGATCGACGTCGGACTCGAATACCTGACGTTGCATCGGGCTGCGCCGACACTCTCCGGTGGCGAGGCCCAGCGCATCCGCCTCGCCAGCCAGATCGGCTCGGGCCTCTCCGGCGTCCTCTACGTGCTCGACGAGCCGACCATCGGGCTGCACCCGCGCGACACGCGCCGACTGATCCGAGCACTCCGGAAGCTGCGCGACCTCGGCAACACGCTCCTGCTGGTCGAGCACGACCGCGACGTGATCAAGAACGCCGACCGCCTCCTCGATTTCGGTCCCCGGGCCGGCCGGCAGGGCGGCGAGATCGTTGCCCAGGGCACCCCGACGGAGTTTCTGCGCGCGCCGCCCAAGTCCAAACCTCGCCAGCTCACCGGCCTGCAGTCACTGACGCGCGACTATCTCACCGGAGCGACCTCGATTCCGGTCCCGGCCAATCGACGCCCGATCGCTCTCGACACCTGGCCGCAGGAGCCGGAAGACAATGGCGTAAACGGAGAAGGTGTACGGCCCAGCGGTGGGTGGCCCACCGCTTCAGCGGTGGGGGACACGAACCGAAGACGAAGAAGGCGACGAAAAGCAAAGAAGACGTCGACAGGAAGATATGGACGGCGCGTGCCCGATCACATACCCGAACCCGACGATCCGGCCAGCCGCTGGCTCGTCGTCCGCGGAGCCCGCCAGAACAACCTCAAAGACCTCGACGTCCCGCTCCCTCTGGGGCGGTTCATTTGCGTGACCGGCGTTTCCGGCTCGGGCAAGAGCTCGCTGGTCAACGATATCCTCTGGCCGGCGCTGGCTCGCGAGCTTCAGCGGGCTAATCTGACCGCCGGCGAGCACGATCGCATTGACGGCGGCGACGCGCTCGACAAGGTCATCAATGTCGATCAGTCGCCGATCGGGAACACGCCCTCCAGCAACCCCGCCACGTACACCGGTGCCTTCGACTGGATCCGCGAGCTGTTCACCCGGTTGCCCGACAGCAAGATCCGCGGCTGGGAGGCCAAGCGCTTCAGCTTCAACCGGCCGGGCGGGCGCTGTGAAGCGTGCGAGGGCTACGGACAGAAGTGCATCGAAATGCACTTCATGCCCGACGTCTGGGTGGAGTGCGAGGTTTGCCAGGGTCGGCGTTACAGCCCGGAGACGCTGGAAATTCGCTTCAAGGGCAGGAACATCGCCGACGTGCTCGAAATGTCTGTTGCCGAAGCGCTCGAGCTGTTCGAAAACGTCCCGAAAGTGCGCCGGATGCTGCGAACGCTGGTCGACGTGGGGCTGGATTACGTCCAGCTCGGGCAGCCGGCCCCGACGCTGTCCGGTGGCGAGGCCCAGCGGGTCAAGCTCGCCGCCGAGCTGGGCAAGCCCGACACCGGCCGCACGTTCTACATCCTCGACGAGCCGACCACCGGGCTGCACTTCGACGATATCCGCAAGTTGCTGGCGGTGATTCACCGGCTGGTCGACCTCGGCAACACCGTGCTGGTCATCGAGCACAACCTGGACGTGATCAAGTCGGCCGACTTCGTGATCGACCTGGGCCCGGAGGCCGGCGACGCCGGCGGTTACATCGTCGCCATGGGAACGCCGGAGGAGGTTGCTGACCGGGAAGGGCAAAGATCCTCTTTGCCCATATCGCATACCGGTGACGCCCTGCGACCGATCCTCCAAGCCGATCCGTATGAGACGCGCAAGCGCTACGACCCCGCCGCACACGCCGAACGCGAAATGCAGGTGGAGCGGCAGCGCCTCGGCGACGTGGGCAAAGAGACGAAAATGCCCTGGCAGATCGACGGACGCAAGTGGCACCTCCAGCAACGCAAAGATCGCGACGGGAAAGAACGCCGCTGGGAGTCGGCGGCGCTGGAATACGTCGAAGAACTCGTACAGCGTGCCGGCGATTTCGAGCCCACTAACTGGAACGGCCGGGCCAGTGTTGAGATTACCGCACCCGGAGCGGAGACCTGGTTCATGCACGCGCTCAGCGGCGGCGAGTGGCTACTCGAGCTCTATTTCCGCGTCCCGCCCAAGACCTTCGACTGGCTCGAGCTCGACGAGCAACTCGCGCTCAAAACGCTCGATGAGCGCGATGATCTGGAAACCTACGGCGATTGGTCGCGCGTCGACGTTCGTCCGCGGCGCGACGGCCTCGATGCGGTCGTGGTTTACGTGTACGACAAGAACGAGATTGCAACGCCGGCGTTTCGCACGTTTGTCAAACAGGCTGCAAAGGCTTACTTCGCGACGTGTAGGGAGTCCGACGGAAAGAAACATCGGAGCAAGGGAGGTGCCCGATGATCGACGCATTGCCGCGCCGAGCCTTCTTCCGTTTCGAGATGCCGATCCACTATCTCGCGCAGACGCCGCCGATCGACGGCAGCGCGCGAAAGTGGAAGACGAAGCATCGGTTACCGCCCCTGGTTGAACTGGAAGACCAGCCGGCCTTTGCCGACGTTTATGCCGCGTGGAATGAGGGTTACCTCTTCGTCGCGTTTGACGTGCCGGAACGCCGCGGGCCGCTCCGCTGCGACCCGGCCAACTGGTGGAAGCACGACGGCTTGCGTGTCTGTGTCGATACGCGCGACGCCCGTGACATCAAACGCGCCACGCGATTCTGCCACTTGTTCTATCTGCTGCCGACCGGCGGCGGGAGCAACCGCAAGCAGCCGGTCGTCGGCCTACACCGCATGAGCCGGGCCAAGGAGCCTCCGCCAAACGTCGACGTGAGCCGGATCAGGGTCGGCGTTCAGATCGAGCGCCGCGGCTACTCGCTCGAAGCGGCGATCCCGGCGGCGTGTCTCAACGGCTGGGACCCGGCCGAGCATCCGCGCATCGGGTTCTACTACAAGGTGAAGGACACGCATCACGGCGCGCAGCATCTGACCGTCGACGACGAACTGGGCTGGAACGTCGACCCCAGCACGTGGGCAACCGCCGTCCTGCTCAACGAATAAACGGCAGCTTACCTGCTCTTGCTCGCGACGGAGAACTAGTGGTCGTTGAAGTCCCCGGTTGCCGCTTCGGAATCGCGCTTGCCCGTGCTGCTGTTGGCCTGGTCGCCTTTGTGGTGGCTTTTCCTCGCGGCGACCGCCTTGAGCATCTCCCGATAGGGTTTAAGCATTTGCTCGCTGGCAGCTTTGCACTTGGCGAAGCCGTGTAGAACCAGGAGCCCCCCGGCGAGAGCGCTCCCCAGGATGATCGGCCAGAGAACCATGGTCATTCCGTGGTCGGGCGGGGTGGCAACCCCGGGCTCGTATCGACCAGAGCGGCAGGGGGGTTCAAAAGGCTCCCTAATGGAGTTGCGGCCGAGGCGGGGCTGCACTAGCATGCAGGGCATATGCAGGACTGCAGGCACGGCGGCCCGAGGCCGCCCAACGGCCTATAACATAAGCGGATGAAGACGTCAGGAGAGAGCGTGCAGGTGCCCCGGGCGAGCGAACTGCGCGAGCTGATCCGGGACGTGCCCGACTTTCCGAAGCCGGGCATCCTCTTTAAGGACATCACGCCGTTGCTGGCGGACCCCGACGGACTGGCCTTGGCCGTCGAGCTCATGGTCGCACCCTTCCGCGGAGAGGCGATCGACATGGTCGTCGGCGCTGAATCGCGGGGGTTTATCTTCGGGAGCGCGGTCGCCAGGGCCCTTTCGGTCGGGTTCGTCCCCATCCGCAAGCCTGGCAAGCTGCCGGCAGAGGTCCAGCGGCACGAGTACGAGTTGGAATACGGGACCGATGCCCTGGAGATTCACCGGGATGCCCTGGCGCCTGGGGCCAAAGTCCTGATCGTGGACGACTTGCTGGCCACCGGCGGGACTCTGGCGGCCTGCTGTAAGCTGGTCCGGGCCCTGGGAGCGAACGTCGCCGCGGTCGTCGTGCTGATCGAGCTGCTCGGCTGTGACGGTCGGCGTCAGCTCGAGAACGAGCGCGTCCTGAGCGTGCTGACGTATTGATCGTAAGGCGGGGCATTGGGTCTGTAAGCCCTTGGCAGGGCAGGACATATGGGGCTCGTGAGTCGCTGGCGGGCCCGGGACACCGTGGTATTTGCCGCGAGGCCCACAATAGCGATGAGAGCAGGGGGGAGCCTGTGGTGTACGTAGTCGGCGCCTCGGCTGGGGCGCGACGTCGCGCACGCGGGCGTGGCAGTGTCAGGAGGTGCTCATGAACGGGCGGACGCTCCGGATAGTCGCGTTGCTTGGATGCCTGGTCACGGTGCTGCCGCTGCTGGGCTGCGCGCTCTTCACCGACATGTTAAACCCGGACTTCCTGTCCTCGCTGGGCGTGGATCCGGCGACGATTGTCGCCTCGCAGGGTCGCCTCGTAATTGCCTTCGACAATGCCACGCAGTTCACGCTTTCGGAGTGCTTCGTCTCCGTGGGAGATGCCTCCGATGCGGCGACGGAAGATTTCGTTACGATCAGCGCGCGCGACATCCCCGCCAACGAAACCCGCTCGAGGGTGCTCGACTGTCCCGTGCAGGTTGTCCTGCCCGGCAGCGCTACCGTCCAGCAAGACGGGACCGAGACAACGGTGGAATACACCGGCGCGTCGATGCTTCTCAGCTATGACTTCCTCTGCGGGGACGTGATCGAGATGCGCGTGGTCCAATCGGGGGAGGATGCCGCCTCGGCGGATTTCGCAATCACGGTCAGGGTACTGGCGGGGCGCTAGCCCCGGCCCGAGGAGCGCATGGTGGTCTTGAAATCGCACGGAAGAACGATCGTCGCGGGGGCGGCGCTGGCGGTGGGACTGCTGGCTGCCGGCGGCTGTGCGGACATCCAGAACCTGCTCAACCCGACGTTTCTCCAGGCGATCGGGGTGGGGGAGTCGGCCGCGACTCTGCCCGGTGAGGCGCCGGCGGTCGTCATCGAGGTGGACAACGGAACCCAGCGCGTGATCGAGTTCCGCATCACTTGGCGCGATGCCGCCGCCGAGATCCACGAGCGCACCGAAGCGCTCGGCGTCGGCGAGAAGTACGCCGAAGCGCTGATCTGCCCGGTGGAGGAGATGACCCTCGGCGACGTCGGCAACCTGGACGCCACCGGGGCAATTGTTCGCCTCGGAGGCGGCAGCGCCGACGACCCGTACGTTGAAGTCGAGCCGTTCGGCGTGTTGCTGCAAGATGGCATCAATTATGACTGCGGCGACGTGATCACGTTCACGGTCCTGCCGTCGTCGGTCACGCTCTCCGGATACCAGTCGTTCGCGTTCATCCGGCGATCGGGAGCGCAGACGGAGACTCCTTAGGCAGTGCTCTGACCCGGGTGGAGCGGGCAGTTGATCGGATAGGTGAGGAATGAACAGAACGCGTCAGTTGAGAACCGGAGCGGTCGGGTTAGCGGTGTTGGTGCTGCTGGGCGGTTGCCCCACACCCTATGAGTACGTCGCGGGGGGCACGGGCGACGTGACCCGCCTGGCAGGCCAGGCCTCGGTCCAGGTGGTCTCGCCGGTCGCCGACCTGGCGATCACCGGGGGTGCCCCCGTCGAAGTGAACTGGACGGTGACCGCGACCACGAATTTCGCGAGCATTCAAGTCATCTTCGATCTCGACCAGAACGACCCCGACAGCGGAAACGAGATCCTCGCCGAGCAGGGCCTCCTGCTGAGCGAGACTACCACGATCCTCGATACGACCAACCTGGCCGGCGGGACGTACTACATCGGCGTGGTGCTCTACGAGCAGAACGAGATCGCGGCGTTCGGCTATGCCCCTGGGCGTCTGATCGTGAACCAGCGCACGCAGTTCTACTTCAGCCGAATCGTCTGCCAGACACCGGGGATTGTCTCCCCGTCGGATAATTTTGTCTTCGACCGCACCCAGCGTCTGACGCCCCAGTTCTACGTGGAGTGGACGCTGCTCGATCCGGACAGCACGGTAGTCGTCCAGGTCCTGCTCGATCCGGACGAAACGGTCAACGGCAACGAGTTCCTGCTGCGCGAAAGCAACCGGCAGGACACCGACAACTTTACGTTCAATTTCCCCACCGCGCTGTTTGACGCCGGCATCTACCGCATCCTCGCCGTCGTTTCCGACGGGCTCGGCACAGCGGAGTTCTACGCTCCCGGTTCAATCCGGCTACGCTCCCGGCTCGCCGGAAACATCGACCTGCGCGACATGCACCTGCCCCAGAGCGGCATCGACGGGGCGGTCTTCGAAGGATTCAACCCCCGGGACAACGCCGGCAGCTTGGTTGCCTCGGCGATGGACATCGACGCCGACGGCTTCGGGGAGTTTCTTATCCTCGCTCAGTTTGGCAAGCCCGACTACCGGGTCAACCTCCAGCGCACCGGCGTGGGGGAAGGCTACATGATCTATGGGCGGCCCCAGCACTTCAGCGGCGTCAACAACCTGAACTCGACCGGAACGCTCTTCCGTGGAGAGATCTACGCCGGCGCGGCGGAGGTCGCCGACCCCATCCGACCCAGCCGGGGGGTGACCAGCTTCGCGGTCCTGACCGACTGGGACGGCGACGGGGTGCGTGAGTTCGCGTTCGGCATTCCGTTTACCGATTCACAGTCGACCAGCTTCCTGGAACAGAGCGGGTATTTCCGAACCGGGGCCGTGGTGATCGCGGCCGGCTCTTCGCTCGGTGGTTTCGCCGGCCAGAACGTGTATTACCTGTCCGATTTTGGTACTAACTGGATTGACGTAAACCCGGAAGACGTGACCTGTCCGGAGGGCTTCATCGGTCCAAAGGCGCCGTCGACCGACCTGGGGCACACGTATTTCTACCACTTTTACGGTGCCGAGGTAACTCCGGTCCGTCTGGGGTGCAGGATATCGACCATTGGGTTCGGTGATCAGTGTGGCCAATCGATATCGGCGTATCCGTTCTATGGCGGCTTCACGTGAGGCCTCGCTGATGCGGACAGTTCGCCCGATTTGACTGCACTAGTAATTGGCGTTCCCGGCCGTGATCCGATCAGGAACACCTTCACCTTCACGAGCCTGCCCGGGGCGGGTGTCGTGAGCGTCTATTACCCCGCCCGGGGATTCAACCCCTGGGACGTGACCGATAACTCCATTCCCAAGGGCGGCCCGTTTCACTACGTGCTTGATGATTTCGAGTGGAGTCCCGGTTACTACACCGACCCCGACGGCGGCGAGCCGTGCATCCGGCTGATCAACGAACGCACGCCGTGGGAGGCAAGGACGGCGCGATTCTACGGCGGTTTCGGCGGGGCCGCGGTCGGCAACGCCTCGTCCATGCCTGACTTCAACGCGGACGGCCTGAGCGACATTCTGATTGGCAGCCCGTTGAGCCACGAGGGTGCGGGAGCGGCGTTCCTGGTGCTCGGGCGTCTGCCCCCGTTGGTGGTCGGGTCCGAGATGGCGCTCGAGGAGCTTGGCCTGCCGATGGACTCCGGCTCTCCCGATACGTCGCGCGTTTTTGACGGCGTCCGTATCGTCGGCTCGCCCGGAAGTCGCCTGGGGCAGGCCCAGGACAGCGCGGGCGACTTCAACAGCGACGGCATCTCCGACGTGATCATTGGCTCGCCGCTGGTGAACGATCGCCGGGGCGGTGCCGCGGTCTTCCTCGGCTCACGCGACGTGATCAACCTTACGCAGGAGGAGATCCCCTTCGATGAGATCGCGGATCGCGGCCTGGGCGTGATCTTCCGCGGTGAGACGGAGGGCGATCTGGCCGGGGCCCGCGTGAGCTGCGCGGGCGACATGGACGGCGACGGAAACGACGACATTCTCATCGCCGCCCCGGACTGCTCCGTCCGGCTCGACATCGACCTCGACGGGACGCTGGAAATTGACCGCACCGAATGCGGCGTCGTTTACCTGATCTACGGCACCCCGGAGCTCAGGGGCGTCCTGGATCTGGCCGACGTCGGCACTGCCCGGTTGCCTGGGGCCGTCTTCATCGGGCGAAACAGCGGGGATCATCTGGGGGCCGGGCTCGGCGAGCAGGGCGACCGCAGCTACGGTATCGCCGGTTGCGGCGACATCGATTCCGACGGACACGCCGATATTCTGCTCGGCTCCATCTCGGCCTCTCCCCGCGACCGTCTGCGGGCCGGTGAGGTTTACTTGTTGTACGGCGTGGGCGATTTTTAGGTTGCCGCCGCCGCTTGAGGGCTGACAGTTATGCGACGATCACATGCGAGTTTCGGCATCCTGCTTCTGCTGGTGGTCGGTTGTTTTCCGACCTTCGACGAGCGCAACGCTTTCTGGACCCTGACTGAAACGTACGGAACCACCAGCGGGGGCGGGGACATCGGTGACGGGCAGGCCGCCGCCGAGGCGGAGGCCGAATTCCGCCGAACCATGACCGTCACGTTCAACAACAACCACGAGACGTCCCAGGTCGATGCCTCCTTTGCCGCTTGGGTGTACAGCAGCAGCGTTCACTCCGCCGATCAGCAGGACGCGCTCTTGCGGGGGGGCTTCGTGCAACTCACCCGCGCGGTCGAACTGGGAACCGCCTTCACGCTGCTCCCCGGAACCTTCGTGTTCGCCGGGGCGGGGTTGGCCGGCGCACTCCCGGTGCGCCTGGCCTGTCCGCTGACCGAGACCGGCCAGGGGCTGGCGATCAGCGAGGCGATCACTCTGATCACCCCCGACGTGCTGCTGCTCTTCTCGCAGCCGCCGGTCTCCTGCGACAGCGTGGCGTTCATCTTCGGGAACGCGATCGCCGGAGCCCCCGTCGTCACCGGCCCGGTGACGAGCACCGGCGGCTCCAAGACGCTGGCCCAGGTGGACGTCTACGAATGTATGCCGCTGAGGCCCGGATTGTTCCTCAAGCTAGGCGGCGGGGCCCGGGCACCTAACGAGTACTTCGAGGGGGAGAACGTGCGTTTTGACTTTAACGAGTTCCCTGATGCCCAAGGAAACTATGCGATCGTAACAATCTCGAATTAGGCCCATGCCGATTCTTTTTTGGGAACCGGCTGACGGCGGCTATAATCTGGGGTGACCACTGTATGGGACGAGAATCATGAAGCGGACATGTTTGGGGTCGATAATCGTTGCCCTGCTCGTCAGTGCGCTACCGGCCTTCGCGCAAGACGACGACGTGCCCCCGCAGATTGTCGACATCACCTGGGAAATCGCCCGCAATCAGGGCCTGGACCCGTTCTGGGGACCGTTCGAGCCGTTCGTCCCCTTCGATCCGGACACGGACCTCGCACGCGAAGGCGATCTGATCCTGCTGACCATCGACATCATCGACGACGGGCTTCCCGAATCGGCGGACGGCAGCATTTTCATACGGAAACAATCGGAGTGGTTCCCGTACCTGAATTACTTCGCGCCCGAGCCCCCGCCCGTCGATGAGGATACCCGAAACTTCATCGCTCCACGCTACACGTCCATCGGCGCCGGGACCGCGACCTGCACCATTCTGTTCTCCATCCCCGAATGGAACGGCACCAACCAGGCTCGCCTGCGCGGGCTGATCGACTACGACGTTCGTTGGCTCGTCAGCGTCGAAGTGTGCAGTGAGGAGGAGCCCAGCGAAGACACACCCATCTCGAGCGTGTTCTTCTTCCTGTACGCCGTCGAGAACACCGCATTCCGACCGGCGAACCCGCCGTCGTTTGCCGATGCCGGTGCCGACCAGCTCGTGCTCAAGGAGGTCGAGGTTCTGCTCGATGGCAGCCGGACGTTCGACGCTTACAATGTCGGCTTCGACCTGAACGACGAGAACATCTTCGAGAAGGACGACCTCACGTTTACGTGGGAGTGGATCTCCGGGCCGGTGCGCGTGGATCCGATCCACACCGGTCCGCACGAGGCAACCGCCACCGTCACGCTCGACGTGCCTAACGACCCGGATGACCCGAACGATTTCTACGAATACCGGCTGCTGGTCGACGACAACGTCAACGCGCTGCCCAGCACGGACAGCGTGCGCATCTTCGCGCGCGAGAGCCTGGATACGCCGCACCCGCCCCGGGCCGTGATCGAGGGCCCCGCCAACGCGCAACCGGTCGGGACGATCGTCACGCTGATCAGCCGATCCACCGATCCGGACGACCCCGACGGCTCCGAGCTGGAGTACCGCTGGCAGCAGACTGACGAACTGGGGGACCCGCTTGACCCCAGGTACCTGCAAGACGCCTTCCTGCCGCTGAGCGGCATGACCGAGGAGATCCTGACCTGGCAAGCCGTCAGGGCCGGCACCTTCCACTTCCGCCTGCTGGTTGACGACGGGTACTTCCGCTCCAGCGCACGCTTCTCGGTCGAGGTGATTGATACTGCCACCAGTGGCGCCTCGGCCACTGACGGCGGCGGCTCCAGCGGCGCAGCGGGTGCGCCGGCCCTCTGCGGCGCCGGAATGCTCCCGCTGGCGGCATTCCCGCTGGCCCTGTGTATGCTGCGACGGCGCAACCGTTAGAGCCGTTTTCATCTAAATGTAGCGTCGGGTCTCCGTGCCCGACGTGGATTGCAGGGGGAAACAGCACGGCCGGCAGAGAGACCGGCCGCTACACCTTCCTGAAACGTGCTCTAACCCATCTGTGAGGCAGCGTTCGTCAAGCCGCCGGGACGCCCACTGAACTCCGCGGTCTTTGGGTCGTGCTGCCGTCGGTCAGTCATCTTCCCATTCACCCTCTTCGTCTTCTTCGTCCTCGTCCTCGTCGTCCTCCGGCTCGGGGATGGGCCAGATGGCGATCGTCGTGTCGGCGCTGCCGCTCGCGAGGGTTTTCCCGTCGGGGCTGAACGCGAGGCAGTAGACCTTGTCGAGGTGGCCCCAGAGCCGGTCGTACATCTTGCCGGATTTGGGCTTCCACAGCTTGATGGTTTTGTCCTTGCCGCTGCTGGCGATCACCTTCCCGCTCGGGCTGAACGCCACCGCCAGCACGCCGTCCTGCTCGGCCTCGATCTCCAGGTCCATCTTCCCCGTGTCGACCTTCCAGATGCGGACCGTGTCGTCGGCCGAGCCGCTGACCAGCAGCTTGCCGTTCGGCGAGAAGCCGATCGACTGGATCGCCTTCTCATGCGCCGCGATCGTATGCAGGAGTTTGCGCTGGGCGACGTCCCAGATGTGAATCTTGGTCGCCCCGGCGCTGGCCAGCAGTTTGCCGTCCGGGCTGAACTCGATCAGCGACGCCGCCACGCGCTTGTCGCGCAGCTCCGCGACGACCTTCCCGCTCTGCACGTCGCGCAGCAGGATCTTCTGGCCCCACCCGAGCGGGTCGCGCATGTTTGCCGCGATCAGCTTGCCGTCGGGCGCGAAGGCCAGGGCGCGCATGTTGTCCACCCCCTCGGCCAGCACCCGAACGACTTCGCCGTCCTCTGGATTCCACAGCCGCAGCGCGGTCGTGCCGGACGGTTCAACCGCTACTTCGGCGATCAGCTTCCCGTCCGGGCTGAACGCGACCGCTTCGATCCGCCGGCGGATCGGCGCTGCCAGGACACGCTCGGCCACCGTTTTTCCACGGGGGAGGATCTGGCGCACCAAGCGGCCTGTCTCCAGGTCCCAGAGCCTCAGGCAGCCTTCCTGCCCGGCGCTGACCAGCAGCTTGCCGTCCGGGTGAAACGCGATCTGCCGCACCGCTTCACGATGACCCCGAAAATCCTGGCGCGGCCGGATATCAGGCGTATCCTGCGACACGGCGGCAGTGACACAGACACCCAGCACGCCCCACAAGGTCATTAA
>CAZDTB010000060.1:4042-15234 GCA_964508075.1 uncultured Planctomycetales bacterium | reverse complement strand
GCATCCTGAACTGCCCGCGATACTAGCGCCACTCACAAACCTGCTGGATGACAAACAGATGCGGGCGCTCAATTGGCAGGTGGATGGTGAGAAGAAAAGCCCGCACGCGGTCGCACGAGCATTTTTGCAGTCCAAGAATCTCTTGGCCGGCGACAATGAGCCTTTAGGCACCGGCATCAGTGTGAGATCTCTTGAGCTTCTTCGGCTGAGTGCGATTTCGCGGCCCACTGGGGCCGCTGGTGAGGCGGAGTGCAGCTTGTTCCTGTCCTTCAACGTGAAGTTGTTTTGCAAGGAGTGTTATCGAGACAAGTTAGGCACCTGCCTCAAATGCCCACATTGTTGGTGCGAGCAGTATGTTCTCTGTACAGGAGGAGAAAGGCTATGAAACAAGCTGTTGCAGTTATGTTAGGATTATGTGTATGCGCAGTTGCTGTAGCTGACGTGCTGCCGGCCGACTACGGCACGGCGGCCACCGCCCAATACGGTGGCGTCGTGCAGCCGGGCGGCGATCGCGGCCCGGTTAACACCACCATCGAGTTCCGCGACGGGACCGTGGGTGGCAACGGCAGCCGCGGCGTAGTCGTCGCCTCATTCCCGCTCTCGGATCTTCCCGGGGAGGGCAGCTGGATTGTCGACATCGACCTCACCGGCGAGGAGTTCACGATCAGCATGGCGGACTTCGGCTACAGCTACCACTACTACGCCGGGGATGACCCGAATGGCGTCCCCATCTTCGAGGGTGTCGAGGGTGGCGGTCCGCTGCTTTGCATGGGCGGCTCGGGCAACGAGGACCAGTTCTACGGCGATGGCCCGCCTGATTGGCCCGGCTGGTACTGGTTCGGTGGTTACCCGGATAACCCGTATGCCGGCACCTACATGAAGATGTGGGACACGGCCGGCAACGTGGTGTACGACAACACTACGCAGCAGGGTTATTTTTACGGCGGTCCCTTTCTCGACTGGGGCGACATGGCGGATGTCCCCGTGACGATCGGCGCGTTCCAGATCGGTTACTCCACCGACGCGGTTCCCGAGCCGGCGGCCTTCAGCCTGCTGGCGCTGGGCACCCTGGCGTTGCTTCGCCGCCGCTAAGCGCGAGCTGACAACTGCGACTACCGAAGCTCCGATGGGTACACCATTACCCACCGGGGCTTTCTTGCGCGCAGGGCCCGAGGATCGCGATTCGTGGTGGCCAGCGGGTACCGCGCGGTTTCCAGACGCAATGCATAGAATGCGTGCTCGACGGTCAACCGCCGCTTTCCTCGCGGCTGTCCGGCGTTTACGGAAGACACGCGGCAGGCCTGAGATGTCCGACACGAACGCCGTCAAGTGGCTGCGCGCCCAGGGCGCGGATTTCGAAGTCCTGGAGTATGAGTTCAGCGAGATCGGCGCCGAGCACGCCGCTGCCGCCATCGGTCGACCGCTCGAAATGGTATGCAAGACGCTGGTCGTCAAGGCGACCGGGAATGCGTTTTGGATCGCGATCATTCCCGGCGACCAGCGTCTTGACCCCCGCCGGATGGCCGCCGCCATCGACGTCAAACACGCCGACCTCGCCGACGGGGCCGAAGCCGAGAAGGTCACGGGCTATCGCGTCGGCGGGATCTCGCCCTTCGCCATGCGACGGAAGCTGCCCACGGTGATCGAGGAATCGTTGCTCGCCCTGGACACGATCATTGTCAACGGTGGCCGGCGGGGCGTTCTGATAGAAATGAGAACCGAGGAACTGGTGGGAATCCTGGAGGCGCATCCGGAAGGTATCTGCCGCTGAGCCGCACCGGTAATTCTGCTGGATACGTGACAGGACTGCTTCCGACTGACGGGCTTCGCGCGCCGCACTAAACCCGTCAAGCAAAAACGGCACTAGTGCCGCTTCCGATTCAGGAGTTTCGCGCTTGCGCAGCAGCGCCGCGCAGCCCAGGTAGCATCGGCCCCCTGCGGCCGACGTAGATAGTCGAACGCCTCCCGATGACCCACGTCGGCCGCAGGGCGGCCGACGCTACACTTAGCGCGAAACCCCTGTGGTGGAAACGGCGCTAGCGCCGACCTACCAGACTCATGTCCTTCCTACCGACCTTGATAAAGATCTGGTCGCTTGTGCCGGGCGGTTGGATCACGAGCGGCGGCGTCTTGGCAACTCCGCCTGGTGCGTCGCTGAACCGTCCGTAGATCACGATCGCCGACTCGCTGCCCAGGCATTCGGGATGGTGGACCTTGACCGTGGTCGTCCGCAGGCCGTCTTCACGGTCGATGGCCGACCGAAGGGCCGCGCCGCACAGCGTGTCGCGCCGGTCCTCCGCGCCGCCCCGCCGTATTGCGTAGATGCGCTCGGGGGAGATGTCACTGATTCGACCATCGACTTCGTCGCGGGCCTCGAACCACTCATCAGCACGCATCGTGCCGTTCACGATCTCGGGGTGGTTCTCGACGTCGCTCTTGCTCAGGCAGAGGATGTCCACGTTGAGCATCTCGCGCGACATGTCGGTGGTGGGGGCGTTGATCACGTCGGCAACCTCAAACGTGATCGTGTAGTTGCCGCAGCCGACCAACACCCCAATCAGCGGCAGAATCATCCACGACACACGGCTCCGGGCTTTGGCATCCATTCTCTCAAACTCCGTTGTGCAAGGCCTTTAGAGGCAATTCGCACGTCCAGGAACAGGCGTGAGAGTTGCGTGCGCGGCATACGTCCGGCTTCGCCGCTTCGCATCGGCGGGGGGCCTCCGAGCCCCCGGCCAGGGGTCAGCGCTGGTCAGTATCCTCGCCAAGCCGGCAAAATCAAGCGGTTGCTTGCCAGGGTCGGCGGGCGAACGTATAAACCTTTTAGACGATTCTGAAACTTCGGGGCACGATGAACATGCCGGAACCACTCCAAGAAGCCAAGAACCTGCTGGTCCGCCGTTGGGGCGAAATGGGGGGGTACTGGGGCATCAACCGCACGATGGCGGAAATCCACGCTTTGCTGTTCGTCACGCGCGAGCCGCTCTGCACCGACGACATCATGGACCAGCTCAAGATTTCGCGCGGCAACGCCAGCATGAACCTCCGCGGGCTGGTCGACTGGGGGCTGATCGAACGCGTGCACAAGCTCGGCGACCGCAAGGAGTACTTCCAGGCTGACACCGACGTCTGGCACATGTTCGAGACCATCATGCGTGAACGGCGGCGGCGCGAGGTCGAGCCGATCATCGCCACCATCGACCACTGCTGCGAATCGGTCCGGCAAGCCAGAGCCAAGGCCGGTAGTGCCGCGTCGGAGGACATCAAGGAGTTTCGGCGGCGCATCGAGGAGCTGCGAAGCTTCCTGGCGACGATGGGCTCGCTGTTTGAATTCGTGCGCGAACTGGGCGGCGAAGGGATTGAAAAGCTGAACCAGCTGATGACCGCGATGGACAAGTCCCTGGAAGTGCCGCGGGCTTCAGCCCGCGCGGCCAACCGTACCCGGTAGAGTGCGCGCCCCGAGAGCAGTTCCAAGGTATTCTGTGGAAACGACACTCCCACATCCAGGGGAAGGACCACTCAAATGACCGACGCCGAATTCGCACAGGCCCTCAAGAAGGCGGCTTACCTCGAAGGCGACTTCACGCTCCGCAGCGGCAAGAAAAGCAAGTACTACCTCGACAAGTACCTCTTCGAAACCCAGCCGGAGCTGCTTCGCGAACTGGGCAGACGTTTCGCGAAGTACGTCCACGACGGCATCGATCGCATCGCCGGCGCCGAGCTCGGCGCCATCGCGCTGGCCGCCGCCACCGCGCTCGAGACCGGCAAGCCCTTCGTGATCGTCCGCAACTCGAAGAAGGCCGGCTACGGCACCGGCAAGCTGATCGAGGGCCGGCTCGAAAAAGGTGACCGCGTATTGGTGGTCGAAGACATCTGCACCTCCGGCGGGCAGGCGCTCGAGGCGATGAAGGCTCTCACCGACGGCGGCGCAACGGTTGACCGACTGGTCGTCGTCATCGACCGCCAGGAAGGCGGCCGGGCAAACGTCGAGAAAGCGGGCCACACGTTCGACTCGCTGCTGACGTCGGAAGACCTCGGGATCGCCAAGAATCGCTGACGGTCGCATCACAGGCAATGCGCCCCGGCTGTATCGGACAGGGGGATACGTGGATGAGGCTGAGTACGCGTTAGCCCGGGGGCTTGTTCTTCAGCCCTCTCTCGATCGCGCCGATCAGCGCGGGGCCGCGCGTCTGCGCTTCGCTGGCGAGGATTGCGCCCGTGTCGCCGTCGACCAGGAACCCGGCCGGGATGCCGACGACGCGGTAGTCGCCGGCGATCAGTCCGGCGTTCTTGTAGATCACGTCCCACGGGACCCTGCGTTTGCGCAGGAAGCTCTGCACCGTCGTGGCCGGAATCCTGTTTGGCGCGTCGAGCGAGATGCCGATGATCTCGAAGCCGCGCTCGTGGAACCTCTCGTACGCCTCGAGCAGGTGCGGAAACTCGTACACGCACGGGACGCACCAGGTTGCCCAGAAATCGACCAGCACCACCTTGCCACGATAGTCCTCGGGAAAGTTGACAGTCCTTCCCGAGAGCGTCCCGGCGCGAAACGCGGGCGCCGTGGCTCCGGCGGGCACCTTCGCCAGGAATGGCACGCTGTCGCTCGCTCCGCCGCCTGATCTGTCCTCGCGCAGGTACGCCAACGCGGCCAGAATCAGAACGGCCGCCAGAAAAACGGGCAGGGCGGCCTTATGGACCGGTCGCAACCTCGGCGTTCGTTTGCTTTCCTGCATGCTCGCTCCCGAGACAGACCTCAGCCGGAACACTGTTTTGGATTATAGGCGCCTCGGGGGCTGTTCACACGTTTACGGCCGCAAGCCCGTTCGGCATAATGCCTCTTCTTGGTTAAGTCCCCAGCCGAATTCGCGCGATCGAGGTGCGAGATCATGCCCGAAGCCGACCGCCGCCCGCAAGGCCGCGAGTTTCCCCGCCAGTACGTCGCTCCGGACGTCGTCTTCGACACCTGGGCGGCGGCTGAGGTTTACTACCAGGAGCTGGCCGAGAGGCCGGTCGAGTCACTCGAGCAGTTCGAGAAGTGGCTGATCGATTTCAGCGAGGCCGACGCGGTCTTCGACGAGGAGCGCGTCAGCCGCCAGATCGAGACGACGCGCGCGACGGACGACAAGCAGCGCGAGCAGCGTTTTCTCGATTTCATCGAGAACGTCTTTCCGCATCGCGAGCCGTGGCACGAGAAGCTGCGGCACAAGTTCGTCGCGATGGCGCGGAAGTTCCCGTTGCCGAAGAAACGCTACGAGGTGCTCGAGCGCAGCATCCGCAACGCGATCGAGCTGTTCCGCGAGGAGAACATCCCGCTCCAGGTCGAGCACGCCAAGCTGATCCAGCAGTACCAGAAGATCACCGGCGCGATGACCGCGACGTACCAGGGGCAGGAAATGACGCTCCAACAGCTCGGACGCTATCTGGAAGAGCCCGATCGGCAGGTGCGCGAGGAAACGTATCGGCTCGGCGCCGACCGGTTCCTGCAAGACGCCGAGGCGCTCGACGGGCTGTACGACGAGATGGTGAAGCTACGTGACCAGATGGCCCGCAACGCCGACTGCCAGGACTACCGCGAGTTTGCGTTCCGGGCGATGGAGCGGTTCGACTATACCCCGGAGGATTGCCTCGCGTTCCACGATGCGATCGAGCAGGTCGTCTCACCTGCTGCGCAGCAGCTCGCCGATGAGCGCAGACGAAAGCTCGGCGTGGACACGTTGCGCCCCTGGGACATGCAGGTCGACCCCGAGAACCGTCCGCCACTGCGCCCATTCGAGACCGACGAGCAGCTCAAGCAGGGTTGCAGCGGCATCTTCCACAAGGTCGACCGCGAGCTGGGGCGGATCTTCGACACGCTGTGCGCGCGCGACCTGCTCGACCTCGACAGCCGAAGAGGCAAAGCCCCCGGGGGCTACCAGGAGACGTACACCGAACGCCGCGAGCCGTTCATTTTCATGAACGCCGTCGGCACCGAGAGCGACGTGCGCACGCTGCTGCACGAGGGCGGGCACGCGTTTCACACCTGGGCTTGCCGGAGCGACCCGCTCGACGCCTATCGCACTTACCCGCTCGAGTTCGCCGAGGTCGCCTCGATGGGCATGGAGCTGCTGTCGCTGCCATACCTCGACGAGTTCTACGGCGACGAGAGGAATCGCGCCAGGAAGAACTTCCTGGAGGGCATCGTCCGCTTTTTCCCGTTCATGGCATGCGTGGACGCGTTGCAGCACTGGGTCTACACGCACGTCGAGGTGACGCCAAAGGAGCGCAAGGACGAATGGGCCCGCCTGACGCGGCGGTTCATGCCACCCGTGGACTGGACCGGCCTGGAGGCGTACCACCGCCACTCGTGGCACCGCAAGCTGCACTTCTTCGAGGTGCCCTTCTATTACGTCGAGTACGGCATCGCGCAGCTCGGCGCGCTGCAGGTCTGGATGAACGCGAGAAAGGACTACGCTCACGCCGTCGCGCTATATCGCAACGGCCTGGCCCTCGGCGGCTCGCGCCCGCTGCCGGAGCTCTTCGAGGCCGCGGGGTTGAAGTTTGACTTTTCCGAGAAAACGCTGCGGCCGCTGATTGAGGCGGTAATGGAGAAGGTCGAGAGGCTTTAGCGGTGGTTCCAGGGTTCGGGGGGCCAGGATTCGAGGATTCAAGGATCTGAGGATCCGAGGAATGTAGCGCCCGAGCCGCGCACCGACCGTGGACAGAGCGGAGTGCTCGGGCGCCAGAGTGCCCCGCTCAACAGGAGGCAATCAATGCTGCGCATGAATGTGCGTGTTTTGGCTGCGACGGTCGCCGTGTGGTTCTCGCTGCCCGCGTTTGCCCCGGGTACGCAGGTGGAAATGGATGCAGCAACGGCGGACCTCGTCCCCGGAAACCTGCCCGACGACCTCACCGTCTGGCCGAACAAGATCAGCTTTCGCAACTCGGACGACTGGCTCTGGCAGAACCACGATAGGATCCGCAAGATGCGGCCGCGCGTGCTGGTGCTCAACTTCGCCAACGACGTGAGCATGGAGCACATTCGCAAGCACGTCGAAGGCATCATCCGAGCCACCGCCGAGGCGACGCGTTATCACGGCTTCAAGGACGCGACCGCGCCCGCGTTTATCGAGTACGAAGTCGCCAAGTATGTCGATCTGCGCGACAAGAGCGGGCCGGACGTCGACAAGCGCGTCACCAGCAGCCTGATGCCACGCAAGAAAAACCCCAAGAAATACGAGGTCCTGTGTGATTATGGCAGGTTCTACACCGACGAGTTCGCCAAACGCCTCGGCTTTCCCGACCCGCGCGATCCCAAGCGCTATCTGAACCTGCATGAACTGATCAACGCCGGCTTCGTCCACGAGCTGTGGTTCTACGCGATCCACGACGGCGGCGACTGGCCCGGGCGTGAGACGTGTGAGTTCAAGCAGTTCTACGATGAGGACTGCCGCCCGATCAGAGGCAAGCATGGTCAGGCCGGTAACGGGTCTGATCGCACGATGCCGTGGTCGGGCCGCAGCTTTCGCATCGCGTTTTTCAACCCGCACCGCGGCATCGGGTGTGCGATGGAGAACTTCGGCCACACGCTGGAGTGGATGGCGACCACCAACAGCATCGCTTATTACCGCAAGTACTTCCTGGAATACGCGGAGCTGGACTTCGACAAGCGCTACGGCGTGCCGTTCAACGAGCTCTATCGGACAGACCCCGGCGTGGCGGACTCGATCACGTATCCCACCAAGACGTCGATGGTCGTCAAGGTGAAGGGCAAGGAGCACAAGATCGATCCCTATGTTGCCATCGGCGGTAGCGTGCACTTCCCGCCCGGCGCGCGACACCATTACGACCTGGACAGCCCTTACACGGTTAAGAGCACGATCGAGAACTACCGCTTGCGCAACGGCCCAAACGGCGAGGACCTGACGCTTGAGTTCAACAAGGACAAGTTCGCGCGCTTCGCCGACGTCGCGCCCGACTGTATGGGGCGTTGGATGATCTTCTGGCGGCAATGCCTGCCGGGCCTCGACAACCGGTGCGTCGACGACGCCGGCCAGCCGATGAGGAACTGGTGGGTATTCCTGTTTTACTAAGAGCTGATCCCACGAGTGCGGGATGGGCTCTAACAAGAGAGCCCGCCGCTCAGGCGGTCGGCGGCGCCGTGTCGCCGGGAGCGGCGCGGCGGGTCTCGGCGGTCGGGAGGTGGATCAGGAATTCGCAGCCGCCCTCGGGCCGGTCCAGCAGCTCGATGTTCCCGCCGAGTTCGTTCACGTTCTTGCGCGCGACCGCCAGGCCCAAACCGGTGCCGGCGTGGCCCTTGGTCGAATGGAACGGCTGGAAGATCTTTTGGCGTTGGTCCTCGGGCACACCGGGGCCGTTGTCGGCAACGGAGATGAGCGCCCAGCGCTCCACCGGGTCGAGGCTGGTCCGGACATTAATCACGCCCGAGCCATGTGGAACGGCGTCGATGGCGTTGGAGACCAGGTTGAGGACGGCCTGGTGGACCCCATCGTAGTCCACCGGGATTGGCGGGACCGAGTCATCGAGATCGGCGTGCAAGGCGACCCCGGCCTCCTCGGCCCGCTCCCGGGCCAGTTCGACGACGTCGGCGACGATCTTTTGCACGAGGAGCGTTTCGAGCTGGGGCTCGCGCTGCGTGCTGAAGGCCAGCATGTTGGTCATCAGCGTGTAGACCTTGTCGAGGTTGTGGTCGAGGATGCGCCAGCCCTTGGTGGTGATGGCGAAGTCGCGCTGATCGAGCCCGCGCTGCACGACGTCGCCCCCGGCGCGCATGCCTTGCAGGATGTTCTTGATCGAGTGTGAGAGGTAGGCGACGGTTTCGCCGGTCGCCGCCAGGCGCTCGCGCTCCAAATGCGACTGCACTAGGCGGGTATTCTCGATGGCAAGACCGGTCTGGTAACCGATGGCGGTAATCAGCCGGAGCTCCTGCTCGACGTAGGTGTGCTCCGAGGTAGCGCAATCGAGATGGATCACGCCGAGAATCTGGTCGCGTGCCAGAATGGGCGCGCAGATCACGGACCGGATCCCGATCTCCTTGACGCTGCGGTCGCCGCGGAAGCGCTGATCCTTGATCGTGTTGGTGCAGAGCACACCTTCGTGCGTGTTGACCACGTGGTCGACGATGCTGCGCGAGGCGCTGATCGCATTGCGCGTGGCCTCGGCCCGCACCTTGCGGCTGCGAAAACGGACGACGGCGGGCAGCAACTCCCTGCTCTCCTGGTCGCGGATGAAGATCACGCCGCGGTCGGCGGGGACTTCCTCAAAGATGATGTCCATCACCCGCTGGAGCAACTGGTCGGGCGCGAGCAGACTGCCGATCACGTGGGTCAACTCGCGAACGGCTTTCCAGGATCTGACGGCGTAAGCGGCGTCGGGAGCCGCCAGCACGGCGCTGTCATCGGCCGAGGGGACGCTCGCGACGACCGAGCTGTCGACGGGGACGTCATCGGTGTCGAGCGTGACGAGATCGGCGGGGATGTTGGCGCCGGAAAGCTGCTCGATCGAATCGTCGCCGCTGTACATCAACAGCGTGCTGCCAAGCTGGATCTGGTCCCCGTGCTTGAGCCGGACCGGCTCCTGGACGCGGTTGCCGTTGACGCAGGTGCCGTTGGCGCTGTTGAGGTCCCGCAGGACCCAGAGGCCATCCTCGGGCTTGAGCTCGGCGTGGCGACGCGAGATCGTCTGATCGGTGAGCGGCACCTGATCGCTGCCGCGCCCGATCAGGACGGCCTCGTTGCCGATCTTGAGGGTGCGACCCTTATCGGGACCCTGTAGAACGTATAGCGTAGCCACGGCACGCTCCCACCCGCGGCCGAGAGGAGTTGCCGACGCGTTTCCCGGCGACGGGCGCGATAACAGACGAACTTACTCTGATGCCTCGCTTTCTGCCTTCTCTTCCTTCATGGCCGCCTTGCGTGAGAGCTTGACGCGACCCTGGTCGTCGATCGCGATGACCTTCACGCGGACCTCGTCACCGACCTTGACGACGTCGCCGACCGAGCGGACGTAGGCGTCATCCAGTTCGCTGATATGACAGAGGCCGTCCTGGCCTTCCTGGATCTCGACGAACGCACCGAAATCCTTGACGCTGGCGACCTTGCCGCTGTAGATGCGGCCGATCTCGATATCCTCGGTCATAGCCTGCACAAGATCGTAGGCCTTCTGGGCCTTCTCGGCATCGACGCACGAGATAAAAACGGTGCCGTCGTCCTCGATGTCGATCTGGGCGCCGGTGTCGCTCTGAATCGCGCGGACCGACCGGCCGCCGGGGCCGATCAGCTTGCCGATCTTCTCCGGGTTGATCTTGAGCATCAGCAGGCGCGGGGCGTACGGGCTGATTTCCGGGCGCGGCTTGTCGATCACCTGATCCATAATGTCGAGGATGTGGAGGCGCGCCGCCTTGGCGAGCTCGAGCGCCTGTTCCATCAGGTCGGACTTGAGACCCTCGGCCTTGACGTCGAGCTGCACGCCGGTGATGCCCGCGCGCGTGCCGGCGACCTTGAAGTCCATGTCGCCGAACGCGTCTTCCTCGCCGAGGATGTCCGAGAACAGCACGACCTCGCCATCTTCCTCGACCATCCCGATCGAGATGCCGGCGACCGGGGCCTTGATCGGGACGCCCGCGTCCATCAACGCGAGCGTGCCGCCGCAGACGGTGGCCATCGAGCTCGACCCGTTGGATTCCAGGATATCGCCGACGAGGCGAATCGTGTAGGGGAAATCATCCGGGCTGGGCAGAACCGCCTCCAGACTGCGTTCGGCCAACGCCCCGTGGCCGATCTCGCGCCGACCGGGCGGGCCGATGCGGCGAACCTCGCCGACACAGAAGTTCGGGAAGTTGTAGTGCAGCAGGAATTTCTTGCTGTACTCCTCGACCAGGTCGTCGATGATCTGCTCGTCGGAGGCGGTCCCCAGTGTGGTGGTTACCATCGCCTGCGTTTCCCCGCGCTGGAACAGGGCCGAGCCGTGCACGCGCGGCAGCCAGCCGACCTCGCCGGTGATCGCGCGAATGTCCTCCATTCCGCGGCCGTCGGGACGCACGTGGTCCTTCAGGATGCGCTCGCGAACCACTCTCTTCTCGACTTGGCGAACCGCTTCCTTGACTTCCGCCGGCGTGTGCTCGGGTCTCTCCTCCCCATCCGGGCAGAAATGCGCCAGCACCTTCTCGTAGACTTCTTTCACCGCCGCGTAACGCT
>CAZDTB010000060.1:0-4032 GCA_964508075.1 uncultured Planctomycetales bacterium | reverse complement strand
CGGCGATCGCTTCCGACCATTTGCCGTTGGCCGCCAGCGCATTGCCGCGCTTGAGGTCGGCATCGCTCCAAGCGTTGCCGGCCAGTTCGACCGGGATGGTCGACTTGCCGGTGATGGTCTTGGCGGTGACGAAATCGTCCCAACAGCGCTTGTGAACGTCTTCAGCGAAGCTGGCGTTCTGCTCGGGCGCTTCCCAGGTGACTTCCCGGCCGGCCTGATGCTTGAGCTCCTCGAGCATCTCGCAGATCGGCACCACGCCATACTCGTGACCGAACTTGACCGCGTCGGCGACCACGTTCTCCGACAGTTCGCGGCAGCCGATTTCGATCATGTTGATCGCCCGGGGCGTGCCGGCGACGATCAGATCCAGGTCGGAGTACTCGAGCTGCGAACGGGTCGGGTTGATCACGAACTCGCCATCGACACGCCCCACCCGCACCGAGGCCACCGGGCCCTGGAACGGCAGCGGGGAAACCGCCAGCGCGGCTCCGGCGGCCGCCATCGCGACCACGTCCGGGTCGATCTGGGTGTCCGCCGACAGCACGCTGAGCTGGATCTGCACCTCGTCCTTGAAACCCTTGGGGAACAGCGGACGGACCGGACGGTCGATCATCCGCATGGTCAGGATTTCCTTGCTGGTCGGCCGGCCTTCGCGCTTGAAGAAGCCGCCGGGGAACTTGCCGGCGGCGGACATTTTCTCGCGATAGTCGACCTGCAATGGGAAGAAGTCGATGCCTTCCCGCGGCGGTCCGGTCAAGACCGTGCCGAGCACGACCGTCTCGCCATAGCGGACCAAGGCCGCTCCGTGCGCCTGCCGAGCCAGTCTTCCAGTTTCGATTGATAGAGTTTCCGCGCCAATCCGTCGTTCAACCTTAAACGTCATCGTGTCCCTCAGCCTACAAACCAGCTACCCAACACTCACCCCGCCCGACCAGCGATTCCAAACATCCTTTCCGACGCACACCCCCGCCGCCAAGCGCCGCTGCGCCGCGAGCAGTCGTCATCCAACCTCAGCCGCACCCGAAATGGGCCGCGGACGACATTGTCAGCACCCGCGCAGGGCCCATTGGCGGCCTACTTGCGCAGCCCAAGTTTCTGAATCGTTCCGAGATATCGCTCGCGATTCTGGTGGGCCAGGTACTTCAGCAGGGCCGAGCGCTTCCCGACCATCTTGAGCAAACCGCGTCGCGATGAATGATCCTTCTTGTGTGTCTTGAGATGCTCGGTGAGCGTGACGATGCGCTCGGTCAGCAACGCGATTTGAATTTCGGCCGATCCGGTATCGCCGTCATGGCGGCGATGGTCGGCCATGATTTCCGACTTCTTCTCCACGGTCAGTGGCATGGCCCTTGCTCCACAAACACGGGTCGTGCTTCAGCGTGCCCCACGGGCCATCCGGGAAGACACCCAAAGCAGCCTGAACTTTAATCTATGAGTATAGAACGCGGGGCCGGCATTGGCAACCCGCCTAAGGCACACGGGCGGCGCCGATCAGCCGCGGCCGGCCCGCGCCATCCAGAATAGGATACTCAACCCGAGGGCTGTGAGCGGTAACAAAACCGTCACCAGCCCGCAGATCAATCCGGCTCGCGCCCGGCCCTTGCCGATCCACGCCCCCGGTACGGTGCGAATCCGTCTCAGGACTGCGCGCCCCCAGAAAACGCCGATAAGTCCCGCGACTATCGCTAGTAACAAGCACAGCACCACTACCAGAAGCAGGACGAGGTATGCGGTCGGTGGGGGTTTCTCGGGCGAGAACTGCTGCGTGTCGAAGCTGCGTTGCATCACGACAACAAAGACCGCCATCATCAGCAGCAATAGGGGGGCCGCCAACCCGAAGCCCAGCGCGCCGTTCGCACCGGCGGCGAGCCGGGGCCTCATCTCGGCGGTGGGAGCAGCTTCGGACGGTTCGGCGTCGGGAGCGGTTTCCGGCACCACCGCAGATAGCTCGGGCACGGGCCCCCGCTGAGACGAGGGCATTCCTGCGGGCCTGGCCGCCGGCGCCGCGGCCACGTCCCCCCGCATGCCATTAGTCGGCTTGTCCAGGACGATTCTGCCATCGAGCATCTGGATGATGCGGTTGGTCCGCATCGCGACGTCCCGCTCGTGCGTCACCAGCACGATCGTGACGCCCTGCTCATTCAGCGAGCGGAAGATCTCCATGATCTGCTCGCCCGTGCGCATATCGAGGTTTCCCGTCGGCTCGTCCGCCAGCAGCAGCAGCGGATCATTGACGATCGCGCGGGCAATCGCGACCCGCTGCCGCTCGCCGCCCGACAGCTCGCTGGGTGTGTGCGTGCTGCGGGGGGTGAGCCCGACGCGTTCGAGCGCCCGGCGGGCCGGGCCGCGTGAATTCCTGGTCCGCGCGTAGAACAGTGGGATTCCGACGTTTTCGAGGGCCGACGTGCGGTTGATCAAGTTGAACGTCTGAAAAACAAACCCGACGTCCTGGTTGCGGATGCGGGCCAGCTCGCGATCCGACATGTCGTTGACGCTTCGGCCGTCGAGCAGAAACTCCCCCGCCGTCGGGCGGTCAAGACACCCGATCAAGTGCATCACCGTGCTCTTGCCGCTGCCGGAGGGACCGGTGATCGCGACGAACTCGCCGCGCTCGATCTCCAGATCGACCCCGTCGAGCGCATGGACGACCGAATCGCCCATGCGATAGAGCTTGGTCAGGCCTTTGATCTGGATCAGTGGCACGGTGCGTCAGATCCCGTTTCGCGTCCAGTCCACATCATTCACTAACCGCAGAGAACGCAGAGTACGCAGAGGGACTCTCTGTCGGTTTTGGACCGTGGCGAACACTCCTAAGCGCCAGATCGCCTTCAGCATTATTCCCGCGGCTCCCTGCTCTTCAGTCCTCTGCGATCTCCGCGGTCTCCGCGGTGAGCAACCCCGCTTAGTCTTCCTGCTTGCGTTCCCGGGGCAGCTTGGTGAAGACCTTCTGCCCCTCTTTCAGTTCTTCCCCCGTAACAGTCGCAACCAACTGCGTGTGGGCGCCATCGGTGATTCCCAAACGGCACGGCACGAACTTCTTGCCGAACGGGTCGAGCGAGCCAGGATCCGGCGGCGTCTTGATCCACACGCCACGCTCGTCCTGGAAGGTCATGACGGCCTCGGCCGGTACCAGCAAGGCGTCGGTCACGCTCTCGACGGTGAACTCGACTTGGGCTTGGGTGCCGAGCGGCAGGACGGAGCGCCGCTCGTCGGTGACCTCGACGTGCACGTCGTATTGGATGATCGCGGAGCCGGGGTTCAGCTTACCTTGCGGCTCGACGCGCTCGATTCTGCCTTTGAACGAATCCTCCGGGTAGGCATCGACCGTCAGTTGGACCATGCCGCTGCGTCCTTCGAGCAACTCCGCATTCTCATGGGCCGCTTGTTTCAGGCCGGGCATCTCCGGCAGCGCATCGATGGGGGAAATCTGGCACACGCGCCCGATGTCGGCCTCGTCGACCCGCGTAACAACTTTCAGCTTGGAAACGTCCGCGAGCATTATGATCTGCGTACCACCTACGAGACTCTGCGTGGCCGACTGCACCAGGTCGCCTTCGGCGATCATCACGTCCGTCACGATGGCATCCTGGGGAGCGATAATGGTGGTCTCCGACAAGCGCTCCTCGGCATCCTCGACCTGCTTCTGGGCCTCTTCCAACGCCGCCTCTTGGATAACGACGCTCTGTTCAGCATCCCTCTGGTTGTTCTTGGCAATCTGCAGACTTGCCTCGGCGCTGCGCAACTGTGCCGCGTTGATTCTGGCGCGAGCCCGAGCCGTCAAGAGGGCCTTTGGGCTGGTTTCGCCGCGCTCGAACAGCTCCTCCTCCTGCTCGAGGTCAGACGTAACGATTTCGCCGTTGCCGTTGATCTCCTCGATATGGGCCTCGGCACTGAGAATGTTTTGTTTCGTCTGTTCGACGGCCACTGTAGCTTTTGCCAGTGCAGCGTTGGCACGAGTGAGGTTGGCCTGTGCCTGCACCAGTCGGCGTTCCTCGTCGTCTTTCTTGAGCAGAACCAGCACGTCCCCCTTCT
>CAZDTB010000059.1:9959-15320 GCA_964508075.1 uncultured Planctomycetales bacterium | reverse complement strand
GACAGAATGCGCAGCACTGAGCCCCTTCGGCTGGGCCAGGTGGGCCGAGAATCCACTCTCGGCCCGCCGGTACCCCAATAGAACTGGCGCCCCACTTCCGGTATCCTCCTGTCGTCGAGTCAAGACCACGGGCAGAAGGAGTCACCGATGGCGAGCACGATGCTGCAGCTCGACTACGCCAACGTGCTGACGGCGGCGATCGGGCCGGCCCACGGGCTGACACCCGCGGAAGTCAAACGCGCCGAACAGGACGTCAGGACAGTCGTCACCCGCATCGAACGCGAGCGCAAAGCCGGGCAGCACCGCTACCGCGAGCTCCCCGCCGACCGCGATATGCTCAAGACCGTCAAGGCCGCCGTCCGCAAGTTCAAGCCCGGCGTCGAAAACCTGGTGGTTCTCGGCATCGGCGGCTCGGCGCTCGGCAACCTCGCCCTGCAAACCGCTCTCAATCCCCCGCTGCACAACCTTCTGCCAAACCGCAAGCGCCGCGGCCCGCGCCTGTTCGTCATGGACAACGTCGACCCGGTCCAGTTCGCCAACCTGCTCGACTTGCTCAAGCCCGCGATCAAGAGAACCCTCTTCAACGTCATCAGCAAGTCCGGCGAGACGGCCGAGACCGCATCGCAGTTCCTGATCATCCGCGACCTGCTCACTAAGCGGCTCGGCCCCAAGAACATTGCCCGCCGGTTGGTTGTCACCACCGACCCCCAGTCCGGCACGCTCCGCCAGCTCGCTGACGACCAGGACTGGTTCACGCTGCCCGTACCGGCCGGCGTCGGTGGACGCTTTTCGGTCCTCTCCGCCGTAGGACTGTTCTCCGCCGCCATGTGCGGGGTAAACATCGACAAGCTCCTCGCCGGAGCGGCGGAGATGGGCGCGCGTGTTGCCGGCAAGGTCGTCCGCCGGAACCCCGCCGCGATGCTCGCCCTGCTGCTGCATGCCTTTTACACGCGCGGCAAGCGGATGCACGTTCTCTTTCCGTACAGCTTTCAGCTGAAGGACCTTGCCGATTGGTACCGCCAGTTGTGGGCCGAGAGTCTCGGCAAGCAGGTCGACCTGGAAGGTCGCCCCGTCATCATCGGCCCGACGCCGATCAAGGCGCTCGGCGCGACCGACCAGCACTCACAGGTTCAGCTCTATCGCGAGGGTCCCAACGACAAGGTTTTTATCTTCCTGGAGGTGGAGAAGTTCACCCACGACGTGAACGTCCCGCGCGGCCAGCGCACGCCCGAGGCCCTGAAATACCTGGAGGGGGCCTCGTTGGCACGCCTGCTCGACGCCGAGCGACGTGCCACCGAGCATGCGCTGGTTGCCAGCCGTCGCCCGTGCCTCAAGCTCCGCTTTCCGCGCGTCGACGAGCGGACCGTCGGCCAATTCATTATGCTTTGGGAAGCCGCCACTTCGATCATGGGCGGCCTGCTCAACATCAATCCCTACGACCAGCCCGCCGTGCAATTAGGCAAGGACTACACATACGCGCTGATGGGCAAGCCGGGCTACGAGAAACAGGCCCGCCAACTCGCGAAACGCGCCGGGAAACCCGGCAAGTACGTCGTCTGACCTAACGCAGTCAGGCCTGGAGGAAAACCATGCGACACGCGCTCATCATGGCTGGGGGCTCCGGAACCCGACTGTGGCCGCTCAGCCGCCGAAAGCGACCCAAGCAACTCCTCAAGCTCTTCGACGGAGCCTCATTGCTGCAACATTCCCGGCGACGTCTGACCGGGATTTTCTCGGCGGAGAACATCTGGGTCATCACTTCCGTCGACCACCTCGACCTCGTCGCCGAACAGCTGCCCGACATCCCGCGCGAGAACCTGATCGGCGAGCCGATGGTCCGCGACACGGCCAATGCCATCGGCCTCGCGGCGCACCTGCTGGCCCGGCGCGACGCGGACGGAACCATGGCCGTCTTCACCGCCGACCATCTGATCAGCCCGCAAGACGAGTTCGCTGAAGCCATCGAGCTGGGCCTCGCCGCCGCCGAGCAGTTCCCGGAGAGCCTGATTACCTTCGGCATCATCCCCGCCAACCCGCACACCGGCTACGGCTACATTCACCGCGGCGAACCAGTCGGCGAAGGCACTTACCGGGTTACCGCCTTCCAGGAAAAGCCCAGCCAGGAGGTTGCCGAGTCGTACTTGCAGTCCGGCGAGTACTTCTGGAACAGCGGTATGTTCGCCTGGCGCGTCTCCGCGATTCTGGCTGAGCTGCAGCGCTGCCTGCCCGAGAATCATCGCGCCTTGGCCGAGCTCGCCCGCAACTGGGATGAACGCGTCGGCACCGACCAGCTCGCCCAAAAGTTTGGCAGCCTCCAGAGGATCTCGATCGACTTCGGCGTGATGGAGAAGGCTCGTAGCGTTTTCACGGTCGAGATGGATTGCCGCTGGCTAGACCTGGGCTCCTGGTCGTCGATCGCCGGCACGCGCGCGCCCGACCCCCAGGGCAATATACGCCTCGCCCCGCAATCGCTCATCGTCGACGGCCACGGCAACATCATCGTCAGCGAGTCCGACCACCTGGTTGCGATCATGGGGCTGGACGACCTGGTCGTTGTCCACGGCCAGGACGCCACCCTGATCTGCCGACGCGAACATGAGCAAAGAATCAAAGAGCTGACCGAGCTGCGCCGGAAGGAATTCGGCGAGCGCTTCGAGTAGCCTGGCCTACCACTTGGGGAAGTCCTTCAGCGGTTTGGTGACTCGCGGCGCGAGGTTGTCGTCGAGTGGCAGGAACGCCGACCAGTCGTAACGCAGCATGCACAGCCCGTGGCGAAAGCCGTCGAACTCGATCTCGGGTGTTTCGCCGCGCAATTCCTGGATCAGCCACGCGGCGTAATCGGCCCCGGCCGCGATTCCCAGCGGAGCCCCGCCGCCGAAACGCGGATTGATCTCGATGAAGCGGATGCGGCGGTCGGCGGTCACGATGCACTGCAACGTAACCAGCCCGCGCAGCGAGGTGCCGAGCGCCTCGACCACCCCCCGACCGGCCTCCATGATCTTGCGGTCCTTGATCACCACGCCCTTGCAGACTTCCCCGCCGCGCACCTGCCAGCGCGCCCGGGGGACGACACAGCGCGGTACGCCCGTCAGCCCGACGTACACATCCAGCGTGTGCTCGAGCCCGTCCACAAACTCCTGCACGATCGGCTCCCTGATCTTGTGCAGGTAATAGTTCAGATCGAGTTCGTCCTCCACCTTGTGAACCAGCAGACTCGCACTGCCGTAACGCGGCTTGATGAAATAGGGGTAGTGGTGCTCTGCGAGCGCTTTGAGCGTGTCTGGCAAATACGTTGCCGGCGTGTCGATCCCGTGCTGCTCGAGAAACTGATACGTCCGGATCTTGTCGCGACAGATCTCAATCACATCCGGCTCGGCGATCAGCGGCACGCACCCCGCCTCCGCAAAGTCGCTGCGATGCTTGCTGATCAAGAACAGATCAGTGTCGATCGTTGGAATCACCACGTCGACCCGGCGCTTCCGTACCGTCTCCAGCAGCGCCGCGATGTACCCGTCACTGGAGATCGGTGGCACCAGCGCTTGCTCGTCCGCGCAGCTCAGTGCGGGTGCGGTCGCGTTGCTGTCCGAACCGATCAGGCACAGCTTCACGCCCAGCCGCCTGGCCGCGGCTCGAAAGGCCTGCAGCAGTTCCACTCGCCGCCCGACACACGATACGAGCAGCGTCAGCGTCCCTGACGATGGTCGACGCTTCGACATGTCCTTCACTATACCCGGATCGGCCGAATCTTACCGCCGTCGAAACCTGGAATCGAAACAGGACCGATGACCGGACCGCCTGCCTACCACCGGCCGATAAGCCATCCCCCGCCTTCACATCCCAGCCGCTATCGTGCACAAGGTTTGACACGTATCGGACCAGCGGATAAGTTCAACGCCCGCCGGAGGTGAAGCCATGCGCGTACTCCCAACCGCGACCATCACAAGAGACATCCTCGGATCAGCCTTCTCGTTGGTGGCCCTCCTCGTTGCTGCCGCGACGACCTCACCTGCTCTGGCCCAGTCCACGACCGGCTCCGCCGCAGTCCTGCCAGAACCGTCAGCCGAGGCAACCCAGAGCGAGTACTGGCTCCGCGTCACCGCCGAGCGCGTCAACGTCCGCTCCCGTGCCGACCTCAACAGCCGGATCGTCGGGCGCGTGAACCGCGACGATGTTCTCGAAGGGTGGGGCAGCGAGAACGGCTGGCACAAGATCGTCCCGCCGCCGGGCGTCTACTCGCTCGTCGCCGCCCAGTACATCGAGCGGGTCGGCGAGGATCGCGGGCTGGTCAAGGTCGAAACGTCGCTCCGCGTTCGCGTGGGCAGCGACGTCCAGCCCCGCGACCCCATGTTGAGCGAGGTGCAGACCCGTCTGGAGCCCGACGCCGAGGTTAGAATTCTCGGCGGGCTCGACGGCGGCTGGCTCAAAATCGTCCCACCCGACGGAGTCTACGTCTACATCTCCGGCGACTACGTCGAGCAGGTTACCGCCGAGGTCGCCGATCGGCTGCGGGCGGCGAAGCCAACCGCAGCGGTCGCGGCGTCCCCAGCTTCAGGCAAGCCGACCGGGCCGACCACCCAGCCCGCCGAGCAACCCGACCTCAGTGGCCTCTGGGGCATGCGCCTTGCCTCCGTTCTGGAGTCGGTCGAGGCCGAGCAGCGCAAGCCCTCGGACGAGCAGGCTTGGGAGCCGTTCGCGACCCGCTTACGGCCGATTGCTGTGCAGCGTGAAGAGCCGCAGGTTGCCAGGCTGGCTGCTGCCTGGCTCGAGAAGACCGAGAGCCGCATCAAGGAGCAGGCCGTTGCCCGCGAAGCCCGCGAGATCGCCCGCCAGGCCGAGCGGGATAGGGCCCGCCACGCCCGCGAGCTCGAAGAAATCCGCCGAGCAAAGGACGATCTGAAACCCCGCTCCGAGTTCGACGCCCGCGGCGTCTTGCGCCCGAGCTTCGCCGTGCCCGCCGGACCTTACGGCTTGCGCTACAAGCTTCAGGACCCCTTCACGCACAAGGTGGCGGCTTACGTCGAATTCCCCACCGAGCTTGGCGTTGACGTCACTACCTGCGTCGGCAAGTATGTTGGTGTCCGCGGCGAGGAGCAGACGATCAAGGGCGTCAGCGTCTCCATCCTGCGCGTCACCCGCCTGACCGTGCTCAACCCCGATGGACCGGCCGACGCGCCCGCTCGCGAGAAACCCTAGCGAACGCTACAATCGCTGCGGCCTGGAGCAGAAAATTACGTGGCCTGACCAAGGGAATCTGATTATGAAGCGTTCGATATTCTCGAAAGGACTCTGGCGCATATGGGTCCCCGGAAGCTCGGTGCTCCTGCTGGGCGGCTGCGGCCTGAGTGATGCGCAACTGTCGTC
>CAZDTB010000059.1:0-9949 GCA_964508075.1 uncultured Planctomycetales bacterium | reverse complement strand
GGTGGTACAGACTGGGCTGACCACGCTCGTTACCCAGATAATCACCACGCTGTTCGGCACCGCCGCCAGCGCCTAGCCGAAACCCACCGCGGCCGGGCTGATCGCTTTCACCCGCCACAAGGGAGGTGTGTCATGTTGCGCAGCCTGAGGGCACTCGCGTTTCTTCTGTTGCTGGCCGCCTGGGGCTGTGGTGGCGGCGGCAAGGGCACCTACATCACGCAGTATCCGCAGTGGGACTGGGAGCAGTACGAGCGCATCGCCGTGGTGCCCTTCCGCTGCCCGCCGGGTAAGCCCGGCGCGTCCGAGGCTGCTCTCCAGGCCACTTACACGCTCGAAGACCTGCTCGCCGCCAACGGCAACTTCACCATCCTCGAACGCGACGCGCTCAAGGACGTCTTGACCGAGCAGGACCTCTCGCAGCTCGCGGACATCGCCGACCCGAGTACCATCCTGCCCCCGGGCAAGGTCCAGATCGCCAAGGCCCTGGTCGTCGGCAAGATCACCGAGTTCAAAACCGACGCTCAGCGCGAGCAAAGACGGTATCCGGTTTACGCCAGGGACAATAAGGGTCGCATTCGCCGTGACCGCCAGGGCCGCAGAATCGTGGCACGCGAGGAGATCGTCCAGTTCTTTCGGCATGAAGGTACGGTCGGCGGCAGCGTGCGCGTGATCGACGCCGCGACCGGCAGAGCCATTTTCGCTCACACCGTCGGCCCGATCACCCGCGACGAGGTGCAGCGCGGCGCCCCGCCGCAGGCCACCCCCGCGGAGCTCGCGGTCGAGGCCGCCAAAGAGCTCGCGACTGACTGCTACGCCCACGTCGCCCCCATCAGGACCAAGGTCAAGCTTAGCGGCAGCAGCCTGCTCGTCGCGCTCGACTACTACGACGGCGAGTACGACACGACGAAGAAGATCTCCACTGCAATCGACAGTTTCCTGCTGGTCGTTCGTAAGCTGCCCCGGGAGTGCGATCGCAATCCGTTCCGCGTCGCCATCGCCCCCGAGGACGGCCGAAACATCTTCGAGGAGGAGTTCGTCTGGTCGTCGGACAATCCGGTCCGCGGGAAGTCCTGGGAGGTCCCAATGGAACTGCTCAAGTCCGCCGGGGCCGAGAAGTTCGTTGCCAAGCTCTACTCCGGCAACGGTGAACAGCCCATCCTTGACCGCGACTTCGAGCTCGAGCCCCCCGAATAATCACGATCGGCATTGGTCGCAGATCAGGCTGAGAGCGCTTCAGGTAGCCGTTGCGTGTCATTCCGACCGCGTCCGGCCGAGGGCGGTCGGAACGGCAGACAAGGCCGCCACATCTGTCGTGCGCCCCGTAATGTACTTCACGCTCCTCTCCGGTGGTCCGTTCGCTCAGTTACTGCTATCATGCGTGATTCAAGCGAGTGGACCGCACAGACATCACCCACGACTGAGGAAACGTCAATGCTGCAAACCCCGCTGATCAACTTCCACCGCGACGCCGGTGCCAAGTTGGTCGAGTTCGCCGGCTGGGAAATGCCGGTCTACTACGAGGGCCTGATCAAGGAGCACAACTATACCCGCGAGCACGCCTCCTTCTTTGACGTCTCACACATGGGTCGCATCGAATTCCACGACCACGGAGCAGCCGATCTCCTCGAGAAGCTCAACACCCGCCGCATGGCTGACATGCAGGTCGGCCAGTGCCGTTACAGTCACATGTGTCGCGATGATGGCGGGATTCTCGACGACGTGATCGTTTCGCGGCTCGAAGACCACTTCCTGGTCGTCTGCAACGCCTCAAACCGCGAGAAGCTGCTCGGCTGGTGGGATCAGCAGAAGGCCGGCTTCGACGTCAACATTGTCGACAAAACCATGGAGACCGGCATGATCGCCGTCCAGGGTCCCGAGGCCCTCGCGACCATGGACCAACTCCTCCCGCTCCAGCTCAGCGACCTCAAACGCTACCACTTCACCACCGGCCGGGCCTACGGCGCCGACTACTTCGTCGCCCGTAGCGGCTACACCGGCGAGGACGGCGTCGAAGCCATCATGCCGGCCCACCTCGCGCCCACCGCCGTAAACATGCTGATCGGCCAGTCCGCCGAGCTGGGCCGCCCGGTCAAGCCCGCCGGCCTGGGCGCCCGCGATTCGCTCCGCACCGAGGCCGGCATGCCGCTGTACGGCCACGAGCTGAGCGAAGAGTGGGACTCGATCAGCGCCGGCCAGAGCTGGTGCGTCCACCTCGACAAGAACTTCATCGGCAAGCAAGCCTTGCAGAAAGTCAAGGACGACGGCCCCACAAAGAAGCTCGTCGGCTTCGAGATCGACAGCAAGCGCACGCCCCGCCAGGGCGCACCAATTGTCAACAACGGCGAACACGTCGGCTTCGTCACCAGCGGCCTGGCCAGCCCGACGCTCGGCAAGGTCATCGCCATGGGCTTCGTCCCGCCGACGCTCTCGGAAGTCGGCACGCCGATCGAAATCGACCTCGGCAAAGCCCAGTTGCCCGCCAAGGTCGTGCCACTGCCGTTCTACAAGAAGCCGAAGAAATAGGAACTCCCCGGCCCGGTCCCGCAACCGCGCGGACATCCACGAACAGAACCGCGACCGTAAGGGAGCGGCTAACATGGCGGCCCCCGATGTGCGTCGGAGCGGCCGATGTAGCGGCCGGGCCCCGCACCGGCCGGCCTCGCTGCAACAGAGCCGGGCCGTCCCCGGCCCGGAAATCCGGCGTGGGGACACGCCGGCTCTGCTTGGTGGGTGGCCCACCGCTTCAGCGGTGGGGGACACGAATCGGCTGGTCTCGCAGTCCGCGTGTTTCGGCGCTACAATTGCCAGCGTTTCGCTGTCGAACCAAGGGGCGAACATGTCTGATAACCGCTGGACCATCGAAGACTGGATCGGCCTCGCCGTGCGGCTCTTCTTCGGCGCGCTGCTGGGCGCCCTGGTCGGCGTTTCGTGGATATGGTGGGTCTCGGCGGTCGAGAACGCGACCGTCAATGGAGTATGTTGACCCAGGACATGTGCATCGTATCGTCGCGACGAAGACGGCGAACTCGGGTACCTTGGATGGCGCAATGCTCAAAGTTCAGCTCAGATCGAAAATCGCGGCCCTTGGATCGGGGTGGGAGGACATCGAGGACATCCTGACGGGCGACTTCTTCGGCGCGCTCGACTACCTACCCCGTCGTCCGTTCTTGGCCGATTTCCTTGAATGGGTCGCAAGATTGAACGATAGCGCGAAGCAGCCAGCACGCGCGGGCGTCGATTGGGATGCCACCGAGTTCAACTTCTGGCCGATGGTAAAGATTGAGGACGAAGCCGCGGAACCCGATGTCGTGATCGTCTCCGACCGATGGGTACTCGTGGTCGAGGTAAAGCTCGACAGCGGTCTGGGACGGAATCAACCTTGGCGCGAATACTGCGTCGGACGGGAAATCGCGCGAGAACGGGGTCTTCCCGAGGATTCGGTTTTCTACCTCCTTGTGGCCCGCCAACGACTCGACGTCGCACACCCGTTTGTCTCGCCCAACCATCCGGGCCGAAGTGAGCTGATTGCCAGGACCTCCTATCTTCTTTGGCACCAAGTCGTCGCTCTCGTCGCGCGATGGCTGAAGTACGACGTGGCCCGCTGTCCGATTCGACCGGAACACCACCGAATGCTCGTGGATCTTATGGACGCGTTACGCCGGCGCCGCTCAATCGCGTTCTCTGGCTTCGCCTTCACCAACCAGGAGTCGGTATCCGTGCCGCCGAGATCGATCTTCTGTCCCGACCGGTTTGCCGGTTTTCTTCGAGACACGAAGGACCGGCCCGTGGCAGCGGCGGATGTGAGCCGGTTTCTGTCGCGTTTTCTCGGCTTCCTGGGCGCTTCACCGGAGACACTGGTTGCCGCACCCATATTCACTTGCCCAGAGTTCCCAGGTTTCCTGTCGGGTAGTCAGGAAGTGAACGTGCCCGGTGGCCCGCTTTTCTCTCCCACAGCATTCTCGGGATTCCTGACCAGTTGCCCAAGGTGCGACGCGGCGAGTATTTTCAGCATTCCCGATCATTAACACTTTGGAGGTTGCCCGTGCCAACGATGGACGACAAGGAGAAGAATCTCTTCAATGCTACAGAAACACTCGGCCAGTTCTACGACGAGATCGAGAGCTTTCTCGACATTCTCTACTCCAACATGGAGCGTTCTGGCTTCTCTGCAAAGGGTGAACGTCTCAGGCCGGGCACGCAAAGCATAACGAATCTGTCACGTCGGCTCCTCGGTACAGCGACGGTGATCTATGTTCGAGGAATCGCCGAACCAGAAGACGCGATGGAGGAAGATGAGTCGAGCGAGGAGGAGGAATTCGATACCGGGAAGCTGGGAAAGGAAGAGTTGCCAATTACGTCCGATCTTCGGATTCCCTTCGTTCACATTTCGCTCTTTGACCCGAAGGTAATCCCTACAGCAAGAACGCTTGCATCTCCATCGCTGTGCATCGGCGCGATCGGCGACATGAGCTTCGTGGAAAAGAGGAGTGGGGAGCCCGCCTCACCGGATTCGCCGGTCATGTCGCTCAGCAACCTTGCCAACATCCGGGTCAAATCGACGCACAAACTAGGCGACCGGATCCGCATGAATGTTTGGAAACCGGCAAGGATGAAGAAGTATAAGCTGCTCGGCAAGCTTGTTGGATTCGACAAATCCCGCTTGTTGGAAGTCGATTCACAGGAGAAGATTCGCGCGCTGGCGGAGAAGCTCGTGGCGTATTCCGGGGCCACCACATAGCTGTGCGGCAGTCACGTTGGGCAGCCCGTGGAATGCCGGAGCGGTTCGATTCGCCGATTCGACGCTAACCGATCGAGAAGGCCCCATGTGCGAGCTCGCCAAGCCTGCGATTCCAAACAGACGCGTCCCCATGCCGGCATCCACGGCGCCAGGGCTGAAGGGTTGGGAGGCCCCACGCCTTCTCCAATACCCGACGCCGACTTCCAATATTGGGCTGACTACGAACGCAAGGCAGATACCAGCAGTGCACGCATCTCGCGCAGGAAGCGCGCGTGACTGAATCGTTGCGTATGCGCGTGCATCGCGACCGGGTCGAACGTGATGGCTTCGGCACGCTCGATCGCCGACGCGAGGCAATCGATGGTCTGTTCTTCGAACCAGACGCCGGTTTGGCCGTCTACAACCGACTCCGTCGCCCCGCCGACGCCGTAGGCGATCACCGGGCAGCCGTGGGCCATGGCCTCGACCGGGACGATGCCGAAGTCCTCCTCGCCGGGGAAGAGCAGGGCTCGCGCGTGGCGGTAATGCTCATGGACGACTTCGCTCGTCTGCCAGCCAAGGAACTCGATGTTGGGGTCGCGGAGCTTCTCGTAGCGGCGGACGTCGGGGCCTTCGCCGATGACGAGCAGCCGGCGTTTGAGCTTTCGGCACGCCTCCACCGCCAGGTCGAGCCGCTTGTAGTGCACGTGCTGGCCGGCGCACAGGTAGAAATCCTCACGCGGGCCGGTCGCCGGTTCCGGCGGCAGGTCCACCGGCGGGTGCACGACTATGCTGTCACGGCCGTAGTGTCGACGGATGCGTTTCGCCACGTGGTGTGAGTTCGCGACGAACTGGTCGACGCGCTGCGCGGCCCGGCGGTCGGCCTCGCGAATTCGGCGCGCGACGCCTGGCCAGAACGGTCGCAAAAAAGCCGGGAGCGTTTCACGATATGTATCGGCCAGGTCCCAGACATACCGCGCCGGGGAGTGGCAGTAGCAGACGACCTTGCTCCGCGGGTCGGGCGTCATCGCCTTCGCGACCGCCGCGTCGGAGCAGACTACCAGGTCGACCGGCGGGAGTCTCATTCGCCGGGCGGCCAGCGGCATCAGCGGGAGGAGCTTCGGGTAATGGCGTCTGGCGCCGGGGAGGTGTTGTAGGAACGACGTCCTGACCGGCGTCGAATCAGTCCCCCACCCTTGAAAGGGTGGGGCACCCGTCGGTGCGCTTTCCTCTGAGGCGGCAAGATCCCCCGGTCGCTGCGCTCCCTCGGGATGACGCTGCTCGGCATGCTCGGGATGACACCGCTCGACCTGCTCGGCAGCCTGAAAGCCGTTGGGGTCGTACACCAGCGTGTAGATCGGGCTGTTCGGAAGCAGCTCGCACAGCGCCTCGAGCACACGTTCGCCGCCGCGGCGACGGACCAGCCAGTGGTGCGTCAGAACGACCGAGCAGCTTAGGGGCTCGACGCCGGCCGGCACGTCGCCCCGCACGTCGCCCCGCACCGAAGCGTCGGTTCTGGTTGATGAGGCCGTTTCCACCGCAGTTTCCTGGAACTCGTACGCCAGGCATCATAAACGTTTGCGGCCCGACGGCGAACTGGAATAAACTGATAGCTACCGTGGTCACGTCGAGGCGCTCAGCGATGACAGGAACAGCGACCAGCGGCGCGTCCCCCCAAGTACGGGCTGCCTGTCCGTGTGGGGTCGGTCTGATCTGGCCGGGCGGGCTGCTGATCACCATCGCCTGCGTCGTGCTCGCATCCGCCGGTTGCTCGTCGAACGAGACCACGGAATCGACGCCCGCGTCGCAGCCGGCTGCCGAGCCGGCCGCCTCGCAACCCGCCGAGCCGCCCGCGCCCGAACCGGAACCCGAGCGGAATCCCTTGCTGCCGGAGTCGGAGACCTGGTCGCGGGAAGAAGCGCTGGCCCAATTGACGGACGACACGACTCGTTTGAGCGCCGCCGTGCGACTGATCCGCTTGGCCGAGGCTCTCCCGCTCTGCGTGCCCGATCCGTTGCCGGTCGAGATCGCCCGGCGATTGCGCGTCGTGGCGCTGTCTGAGTCGCGCTGGGCGCTGGGCCTGGTTATGCCGGAAGAGCGCCGCCTCGCGTCGCCGGTGTTGATCGATTCGGACGGCGAGGTCACGTTGCCCGTCGAGGGCATCGAGGAAGAGGTGGCGGTGCTCTGCTGCGCCGAAGACGCGGAGCTCTTCCCCCACCTGCTGTTCTTGCCGGGTGAGGTGTTCATCCTGGGCGACGAGCTGCAGCCGGCGCTGGTCGCCAAGTCGCCGCCCGGGCTACGCTTCGACTTGCGCTTTGAGAACGATTACCCCTATATAGCTTTGTTGTGGCGCACGCCGCCGACGGCAACCGACGCAGCTGGTGAATCGACGCCCGGCGAGCCCATCGAGCTCGCCCGCTACAAGTGGGACCCCTGGGAACTGGCCTTCAGCGGGCCGCTCTGCGACAAGCTTCCCGACCCGCCCGGCGGCCTGTTCGAGCTCGACCTCGAGCTGAGCGAGGCCCTGATCCCCGTCGGCGGCGTGCTGCCGGAGCCGCCGGCGATCGAAACGCCTGTCGTCGACCCCAATGAAAACCAGCCGACACCATACTAGAGGCGGTGATAAAGTGGCAAGGTGACAAAGTGACAAGGTGACAAGGTGACAAAGGAACAAAGGGACGCGTACTCGTTTGCGTCCCGGCTGCCAGGTAAGCGAAAGGCATGTCGGTGAAAGCACCGCGAAAGCAGAAAGCTCTCTCGAAGCGGGTGGTCAAGCGCAAGTTGGCGGCCCGTCCGAAGGTGAAACGTTCGCCTGAGAGCAAGGCCGCGCGCCGGCAGCGCGCGTCTCGCATTCTCGCCGCGCTACGGAAAACGTACCCGCACGCGGACTGCGCGCTGCATCACCGCAGTGCGCTCGAGCTGTTGGTTGCCACCATTCTCTCCGCGCAATGCACCGACGAGCGTGTCAACCAGGTCACGCCCGATCTCTTCCGGCGCTATCCCGACGCCGAGGCTTTCGCTGAGGCGCGGCCGGACGAGCTGGAGGCGCTGATCCGCTCGACCGGCTTCTTCCGAAACAAGACCAAGAGCCTGATCGGCATGGCTCAAACCGTCCGCGATGAATTCGGTGGCGAAATACCCGACACAATGGACGATCTTCTCAAGCTCCCCGGGGTCGCTCGCAAGACCGCCAACTGCGTCCTTGGCACGTGGTTCGGCAAGAACGTCGGCATCGTCGTCGACACGCACGTCGGCCGCTTGGCACTGCGGCTCGGCCTGCTCACGAGCGCCCGTGACGACAAAGACGCCGTCAAGATCGAGCGAGATCTGATGGAGCTGTTTCCGCAGCAGTCGTGGACCCACTTGGCACACGCGCTGATCCACCACGGTCGTAACGTCTGTCAGGCCCGCAAACCACAGTGCCCGGCGTGCAACCTGGCGCCGGAATGCCCCTCGGCGGGAACGTTCGAATAACCCACGGACCGTCGGGATCTCGAACATCACGCCGATTCGACGTTTTCTTGCTGCTATCAGATCCGACTGATACCATCCAGAGTGATGCCAAAACGGCCTTCCATTGCGGCGTATCTGTTCATCATCCTGGCGGTTTCAGGGGGCTGTGAAAGGAAACACGACTCGGCAACGGGGGCGCCGCAACAGCCGAACATCATTCTGGTTTCCATCGACAGCCTCCGAGCCGATCACCTGGGATGTTACGGCTATGAGCGGCCGACCAGTCCGACGATTGACCGATTGGCCGCGGAAGGTGTGCGCTTCGACAACGCGATCTCAACCACGTCCTGGACACTGCCCGCGCACGCCGCCATGTTCACCGGGCTATACAACTCGGCCCACGCCATCATCGACACCGGCATGCGGCTCGCCGATGAACACCTGACGCTGGCCGAGCAACTGTCGGCCGGCGGTTATGCGACCGCGGGTTTCTTCGGCGGACCGCACCTGCACCCCACGTTCGGCCTCGCCCAGGGTTTTGCCGAGTACGTCAATTGCATGATGCCGCTCCTGGAGATGGGGGATGAAGCGGAGGTGCCGGACGAGTCACACCACCTCTCACACGTAGACATCACCGGCCCGCGCACAATCGAGAAGCTCACCGCCTGGCTGGAAACCGCAAAGCTCGAGCGCCCCTTATTCCTCTTCCTGCACCTGTGGGACGTGCACTACGACTACATCCCGCCGAGCCGCTACGTCGAGATGTTCGATTCTGACTACGGCGGAGACGTGACGGCCGAGAACTACATGCGCAACGGGGCGATCAACCCCAATATGACCACGCGTGATCTGGAGCACGTCGTCGCGCTCTACGACGGCGAGATCCGGTTCACGGATGACAATCTCGAGCAGATGCTGGCCGCGCTGGGCCGACACGGACGACTGGACAACACGCTGATCGTCATCACGTCCGACCACGGCGATGAGTTCTTCGAGCATGGCTGGAAGGGACATCAGCGCACGCTGTTCGAGGAGATGGTGCGCGTTCCCCTGATTATGCACTGGCCCGGCGCCCTGGAGTCCGGGCTGATCGTGGAAGATCAGGTTCGTCTGATCGATCTCTTGCCCACCCTGCTGTCGCTGGCCGGTGTCCGGCTGGGTTCGGAAGTGCAGGGACGCGATCTGTCGCCGCTGTTGCGCGGAGAGGCCCTGCCGGCCCAATCCGCCTTGTGCGAGCTGCTGGTGGACGACCGGGACTACCACGCGCTGCGAACGAACGCGTGGAAGGTGGTGCTCGACCGCCCGCGCAAGCGCGCGTTTTTCTACGACCTGCGGGCCGACCCGCGCGAGCAGTCTCCGCTCGCAGTGATGTCCGAGCAATTCAGGTCCGGACTGGGTGAGCTGCGGCAGTTGCGCAAGGCCAGCATCGCCTTGGGACAGCGCCTCGGCAGAGCGGCCCGCGACGCGCAGATCAGCGAAGAGTTGGAGACACGGCTGCGCTCGCTGGGCTACATCGACGACGAAGCGGAGGCAGCCGATTCGCAGCCCCCCACTTCGCGGCCGGGACGCCGCGCTGACTCACCCTGAACGCACCCGGTTCCCGGCACCCGGCCGAAGCGTCGCCCGGCTTCGTCGGGCTCATCCGCCTTTAAGTCCGGCCTCCTCGTGACCGATCCAGCCAACAGCACAAATGCGGAGCGGTCAAACGATTATCGGCCCGTGCCGCGTTCGCGAGCCGGCGCGCGAACAGGCGACGCTGCGATACGTAAGCAGGGCAGC
>CAZDTB010000058.1:0-15415 GCA_964508075.1 uncultured Planctomycetales bacterium | reverse complement strand
ACACGTTTCGGCATTACTTCGTAACCCGCTGCGCCGCCTCGGGTGTCGATCCATTCACGTGCATGGCGTGGGTTGGCCACGCCGACATGAAGATGGTCATGCATTACTATCACTTGGACGAACGGCATAGCCGAGCCTCAATTAGCAAGCTCAGGCCGTGATGAGCGGCGGCGGGGCAGCAGCCCCGGCCGCCCGCTCTTTTTTTTATGTATTGGCAGGTGCTCACCCCAGCGCCGACTTCACGACGAGCCCACCCGCCGACGGGATGCGCCGGCGCGTACGGCGCATCGTGATCACCGTAATCAGAGCAACTCAGTGAGGTAATCCCGGGGACACGCGTTGGCCATTCTAGCGGGAGTTGCAATACCGCCCGGACCAGCTATAATACATACTATGAATCAGCCTGCCGTCAAGCTCGGTGAGGTTCTCACATGTGCCAGCATGAAGCCGCGCCGCTGCGCTCACTTCCTCGACAACGGCGTGGTTCCACTCGGTGCTCAGCAGACCATGGGCCGCGGTCGCCACCGCCGGTTTGATCTTGGCCAGGCGTTCTACCTGATCCTGGCGTATCGGCTGAGCGAACTCGGGGTACCGCTCCAGAAGTTGAAGGAGCTCATCAGCGCGGTCCATCAGCACTTCGACAAGCTCAAACGGCCGTTTTCAGACGGTTTTAGCCCGTACAGGAACGTGCTCGACTCTTCCTTCGAGTGGTGCTTTCTGATGTCCCGCGGGGAGTGGATTGCCGTGGTACCCCGGGAATACGTCGCCGCCTGGCTCGTGGGCGGTGTGGAGTGGTACTCGCTGCCACGCCGACGATTCGAGAAGCCGGACGGCATGGACCTCGGCCTCTGCTGGCTGGAAGTGCCGCTGACTCCAATCGCCGATTGCGTGGACATCGTTGTTCTTCCCGAACTTGACGAACCGGCAGCTGAGTCATAATATGGTTTAGGAGTATATCATGATCAGTCGTAACGCATCCACCGCTGCCGACGGCTCCGCCGCGGAGCCCCCGAACAACATAGGCCCGAGCGACGAAATCCCGCCTTGGTTTATAAGGCACCTCAACGAAGGTGTGCCGCTCTCGCCGGAGATTCAGGCCGCCATCGAAGACATGGTGACGCCCTTGTATCGACAAATGGTCCTGCAAGAGAAGGACCCGCTTCTGCGAGCAACCGGCAACGCGGCGGTCGTTGCTCACGCGATTGAGTTGCTGGAGCAGCCCGCTGTCCTCGAGGCGGCCAAACGCGCCAGCGACGACCCAGGTGCCCGCGACGAGTTTCTCAAGGTGCTCCAGAGCCATTTGAAGCTTGCCGCGCAGCACGCCAAGACGGTTCAGCTCCACCTCCAGCTACGCCGGGCAAAACACGCCGCTTGGCAAGTGCCGGCAGATCAATATGGAATCATGACCCGGTGCGGCCATGGCATTTGATCCCGGAAAAACACAGACTTGTGACCCAACACCACGTCATCGGCTAGTGTAGTGTCTCACAAATACGATACCGTGGTGGGGCAGGCCTCCGTGCCTGTCACGGCGGGCAGGGACGCCCGCCCCACCTCTACAGAAGGTTGCTTGTTTCTGAGACAGTACACTAGCGGCCTTCCTCGCGCGGCACGCGGCTGCCTTGGCCCGGCAGGGCAGCGTGCAGCGCTTTTGCCGGAAACGTGGGAGTGCGCGATGCGGCCCGTACTACCGCGTGGTGCTCCGGTCGGACGGGCGGCAACACACCCATTACTTGGGCAAGGATGCGGTGTTTGCCGGGTTCGCCAGGGCCGAACTCCAGCGGCTGCAACGTGTGCGGACAGAGTACGTCGAACGCCAACGGCGCCTGAGATTCTACCGCGTAACACTGCGCGGCATGCGGAACCATATCTGTGGTCTGCTCGCTAAGCGTGGTTTGCAGCTCAAGGGTTGGGAGTTACGGGGCGTGGGCGCGCTCTCTACCAGCCGCTTGGGGGTGTCCAAATGACCCGAGAACGCCCCCCTATGTGTGAAATCATGAACGGTTGGGCAATCGTTCCGCCGGACGAGATCTACCGCAGCGCGCTTTGGCTCGTCCAGAATCGCCGGCCACCCTGGCCAGGCGCGGCTCCGGAATTGCAGCGAACGTGTCGGTACCTGCGGAAGCAACGTGGTCTGGTGTCCGCCGGCCAACCCGTAGATGAGGATCCGACCGTCTCTCGTGCGTTCAAGATTGCTCGCTCGTCGCCGGCGTCCCAACTTGTGCGCGGGCTCGTATTGGCGGACGTGGACGTCGTGGAGATCGCGCGCCACGTACACGCGAGCAAGGAGGCCGTCGGGCTATTCGAGCAGGTCTTCTGGAACGTCAGGCCTCACCTGAAGGCGTGCGGTTATACCTTCCTAGCGATCGAATCGCTCGGCATCGATGCGCAGCAGGCCGAATGTCTGCGGCTGGCGCGTGCGCACGGCGCGGACGTTTTTCTTCAAGTGCTCGGCGCCCGAGAGCTGCAACCGGACACGGTTGTTCTGCTTCAGCGTCTTGCCACGAAGGCCGTGTGCCTGCGCGCACTGGCGGCGATGCAGCGGCCCATGCAGTCTGCGCAGGATGCCGCCCGCGACGTCCGAAGTTACTTGCAGCTGAGGAAACTAGAAATGAAAGAAATGCGCGAGCGCCTCAAGCTTCAGCAAATGCAGCGCCAGGTTGAAGCAGCGGCCGTCAATCTCGACAAGAACACCCGGACACAGCGGGCGAATCTTAAGGCTGAGCGGCAGCGCTTGGAGGAACTCGCTGCCCAGTTCGTCCGCCGTGAGCGAACCCTCGCCGAGCGCGAGGCTGAGTGCGCCCGCATGATGGCGGAGGCGCAGCAGGTCGTCCGCGAGAATGAGAAACCCACCGTCGCCACGCCGGCACTGGCCGCCCTGCGACAAGATCCGAATTCAAGGATCCTGCGTCCATGGTTACACGTCGGCTGAGTAACGCGGTCCGGCCATGGCCGGATTCACCGGGGTTTGCTGAACACGGTGTACTGCATTTGGCAACAATCTGGCACAGCGCTGAGGCGTGCGGCGCAACCCCTTGTTACGTCTCGGGTTGCAACCGCTTCTGAGAGAAACGGAGAGGGAGGGATTCGAACCCCCGGACGCTTGCGCGTCACCGGTTTTCAAGACCGGCGCCTTCAGCCGCTCGGCCACCTCTCCAACTTTACGGACATTGAAATCGACCCCGAAACGTGACCGAACTGGCAGGCTCTGTTTGGCCAGTGTCAGGGGCGACATGATGTCCAACGGCTCTCCTTCATCCAGCGGCAAGCGCCGCCGCGGGCGCCGGCCCAAGGTCGTCAAGTATCACAAGGCGAAGCGCCAGCACTTCGCCACACTCCGGCTCGACGGCCGCACCGAATACTTCTGTGCCGACACCGAGCGTGAGGTCCTGGAAAAGTATAACCGGTGTCTCGCCGAGCTACAAAAAGCGAGCCGCGCCATGTCCGACGATGAGACGGAGAGCGAGCTTCTTTCGGCCGGCGATCCGGCGGAGGCGGTCGAGGAGAATCCCGAGCTACGGAAAATCGCAAGGCGCGACGTGTTCGTCGCAGTCGGCCCCGGCGAGCAGGCACGCACCGAGCAGCGCGACGGCCACCGCCCGCCTTGCTCGATCCACCCGTTTCATGTCACGCAGCTCCTTTATGCAACCTCTTCAACACGTTTCGTGCCACAACGCAGACCACGAGGGCCGCCCCGAAGCAGCTCACCAGAGATGCTCCGGTGGGCAGGTCGCCTGCGGCAGACAGCACCAGCCCGGCCACGGTGATCACCGCCGCCACCACCCATGCCGCGACCAGTTGGCGACCAAACCCGTTGGCAAATAGCGCAGCGCAGGCGGCCGGGATGATCAGATAACTGAAGACCACCAGCACGCCGGCGATGCTGACCGACTGCGTCACCATCAGCGCAAACGAGCCATAGAACAGACAATCCCACAGCCTGACGCGCTTGCCGGCCCGGTCGGCTGCCGCCACATCTTTGGTGATCTCGATGAACGACCTGCGCAGCGTGATGTGAAAGATACCCAGCGCCGCGTAGAGCAGCAGCATGACGGCCACGTCCGGCCAGCGGACGAACAGGATGCTGCCGACCAGCATGGCTTCCATCCTTTCGTGTCCGTGCGGCGCTTTGCTGAGGATCAGCACGCTCAGCGCGGCGCAGACCACGAAGATGATCCCGATGATCGCTTCGTGCGGAATGCGCTCGTCCCTTAGCCGCCCGAACGCCAACAGCAGCGCTCCCAAGAAGGCGAAGGCAAGCGACATGGCCTTCGCGAACCACTTGTGTTCGTGCTCGTGAGCGCTCTTTTCGTGGTCCTGAGCGCCCGGCGCAGTGACACCGACCTCTTCGATTCTCGGAGTGGTCTCAGCAAACGCATCTGCGCTTTCGGATTCCAGCAGTTGCGCTACTTGCGCCTCGGTGGTGCCGATTGAACTGGATTCATGCTGATGATGGGCATTGCCGCAAACGAGCGGCGTGAGCAGAAGCGCCACGGCCGCCCCCAGCGCCGCCGACTGCGCCAGCGCCAGATCCACGAAGATCACGCCGCGCTTGATCACGTGCAGCCCCATGTAACAGTGGAGCGCCGCGATCACCAGGCACGCCGCCAATGGGGCCGCCAGGAATGGAAGCGCTTCGAACAACCGCTCCATTGGTCATCTCCTCTTGCTCACGATGCGTCGAACCTGGTCATTGCGCGAAAGCCGTCGACACACGCTTGACGATGCTGTCGATCATCGCCAGGTAATCGCGTGCCTCGGGTTGCCCACCCACCGAATTGGCGCACTCGACCACCGTGATCCCGGTTTGCGACGCAACCAGCTCGGGCGCCTTGCGGCTGTAGAACGGCTCCATCAGCAGGAGCCCGACGCCCTCGGCCTTGATTCGATTGACCACATCGGCCACGTGCCCCGGGCTGGGTGGAATCCCCGGCTTGGGCTCCAGTTCGTCCGACACGACCAGCCCGAAGCGATGAGCGAAGTACGACCAACTACGGTGGTAGGTAACGACCTTCCTGCCCGCGTGGGGGCGCATGGTGGCCAGCCAGCCGCCCAGCGCCGGCACTTCCGGTCTCGCGAGCACCTCCTCAAGCCGGTCCTTGAGCAAGGCGGCCCACAGCTTTCCGCCGCCTAGCTTGGCGACCAATTCGCGGCCGAACATCCGCTCGTCCAGTTCTCGCTGAAAAAACTTGACCTGCTCGTTGAAGTACGCCGCGTGTTCAGGGACGAGCTCAGCCAGACGCTGGCCGATGTTCTTCGCGACGATGCGCGCGTTGAGCGGATCGAGCCAGTAGTGCGGGTTCCCCAACGGATGAATATCGCCCATCGAGCGGTCGATCTTCTGCGTCGGCACTTCCAGCCGGAGGATTCCCTCGGACGCATCCAGGTGTCCCGGCGTTCCGATGCGGATCTTCGGATTGCGCGAGCCGTCGAGAATCAGCTCCTCGTATCCGATCTCCAGCTCCATCCCCACGCGAATCCACAGATCGGCCTTGCGGGCGACCATCATGTAACTCGGCTTGGCGGCGATGAAATGCGGGTCCTCGCGACCGGTGGCGATCGCGGCCACCTCGACCTTGTCGCCGCCGACGGCTTCCGCCAGCGCGGCCAGATCGGTCGTGGTGGTGACGATTCGCAGCTTGTAGCCGGCCTCAGCCGGCAGCACGCAAACCGCCGCGAGGCACACTGCGATCGTTAACAGGCATCGTTTCGTATCAGCTGGCATCGCTGGTTCTCCTGGTTAGTACTGGTGAGCGCGATGGGGGCCGAGACCGAAGTTGCATTGCAGGAAGATCTCGTGTTCCCGCTTGTCCCCGTGCACGCGGAAGTTGCGGTCGGTGTACTGGTACGCCAGCCGCCAGAACAAGTACTCGCTCTGCACGAACGTCAGGTACGCCGAGAGCCCATGCTCGTGCCGACTCGAGCTGTACGGCATCTGCGAGTAGTCGTAGCGCGTCCCGAGCGACCAGCGGCGGGCGAACTGATATTCCGCAGCGGTGTACATTCCCCAAGTGGTTTCCTGCCCGCCGATCAGGTCCGCCTGGGCCGCCAGCAGCTCGGTCTGCCAGAGGAACGACTTGTAGAGCCCAGTCTGCGGAGGCCGCCACTTATACGTCAGGTCGAATCCTTCGACGTAGGTCCGGTTTCCGCCATGCCCTTCGTCGTTGGGTGCTGTGGCGAAGGTGAAGCCGGTCTCCAACGTCGAAGCCTCTGATAGATCAAAGAAGTCCTTCAAGTGCACCAGGTGCACGAAGTCGTCGGTCTCCTCGCCGGCGAACAGCGCGCTGTCGTTGTTGATGCACTCGTAGGTCAGCTCGATGTACCGGTCCCAGGGGTTGGGCACCAGCCAACTTACGCCTACACCATCGCCGGACAAGCCTTCATCACCAAAGTAGTTCTGGATGACGAACGGGTACTCAACCCACGGCAGGGCGTGGAGATGTTGTGGATTGGCCTTGCCGAAACCGGACTTGAAGCGTCCGACGCGTGGCTGCAGGTCCCAGGGGAGACCGAGATACGTCAAATATCCTTCTTCCAAATGGATGTGCCAATCACCCTCATGCCGTCCGAGACCGACGAAGATGTCCGCACGGGTGTACGGATCAACATTCCCGGAAAAGCCGAGCTCGAAATGGCGAAACAGAAACTCGTCGTCGAGCTCGCCACCTTCACGGTTGGAGTAGTGTCCGACGAAGTCCCCGATCACACTGATGTCGGGATTGAAGCTCTGGAAGTAGCGCCCGAGCGACTCGGCGAAGCCTCGCTTCTCCCCTCCAGGAACACCCTCCGTCGTGATCTCCTGGAGCAGGCTTTCGAGTTCGTCTTCGGGCTCCTCCGGCGGGACTTCTGCTCGCAGCTCGTCGAGTTGGGCCTTCAGCTCGGCAATCGTCTGCTGGTCCTGTTCGTGCTGTTCGGCGTACTTCTCCTCCAGCTCCTTTACGCGGGTGCGCAGCGTCTCCAGTTCGTCCAGCCGCGCACGGAGCTCACGCAGCTCTTTGAGCACGTCCTCCGAGGCCGGTTCCTCTTGCGCCGGCGCTCCCGGACACGCCAGCAGCAGCACGGCGCAGCACAAAAACTGCTGATGAAGCCTCATGTATCAACTCCTGTAAAGCGTTCTCGGCGCGGCTTCGCCCCGCGAAGCTAACGCAGATCCAGAGCACAAATCACAGGAGTTCAGCGGGAGGTGCGCGGGCCGCGAACGTGAGCAGCGGCCGGCAGGTCGGCCGCGCCGTCGGCTGTACGATCAGCTCCAGCCATGTCTCGCGGGGGGCCGGCGGCGGCGCATCTTCGAACGTGCAGATCGGCGCCTTGGCAAGCCAGCAGATCGGACAGTCTGCGTGATCGTGGCCATGACAGTCGTGCAAAGCCGTCGCCACGGTACACAGCAACAGCGCGCCGATCACGGCGGGCGCAATCAGCGCAGCATTCTGCCGGAACCTCTGCCTAAGCCATCGCGCGAAGCGCATCTGCCGGTCCGATTCTCACGCCGGCGTCTCCGGCGCGTTCGCGCATTCTACCGCGAAGGCTGCGGTCCGCCAGAGCTTGCGCCGCCCGGCCAGGAGCTCATGTCGTTCGCGCGGCATTGCGTTGGCGTTGAGATACGCGCCGGCCGGTCGCCCCGGACATGGCTTGATCCAGGTCGGCAATAATGTCGTTCACGTTTTCGATGCCGACGGAGACGCGCACCAGACCGTCGCTGATGTTCGCCCGCTGTCGCGCCTGGGCGCCCATGCTCGCGTGCGTCATGCTGGCCGGATGCTGGATGAGTGACTCCACCCCACCCAGGCTCACCGCCAATTTACAGAGCTTGACCGCGTTCATCATCTCCCGGCCGGCCTCCAAGCCGCCGCGCAGACCGAAGCTGATCATCCCGCCCGGGCCGGTCATCTGCTTGCAGGCGATGTCATATTGAGGGTGACTCTCCAGTCCAGGATAACGAACCCATTCCACCGCTGGATGTTGTTCCAGGAACTCAGCGACCTTCAGGGCGTTCTCGCAGTGCCGCTGCATCCGCAGCGCCAGCGTCTTGATCCCGCGGTGGACCAGAAAAGACTCGAACGGCGGAAGCACACCGCCCAGTTGGTTGAGCGTCTTTCGGAATGTGGCATACTGCTGTTCGTCCTTGACCACGATCATGCCGCCGACCACGTCGGCGTGTCCGTTCAGAAACTTGGTCAGGCTGTGCACGACCACATCCACGCCCCAGCGGAACGGCTGCTGCAGGACGGGCGTCATGAACGTATTGTCCACCACCACCTGGGCCCCCTGCGCGTGGGCCAGACCGCAAACCGCCTCCAGGTCGCAGATCACCAACGTCGGGTTGCCGGGCGTCTCGATGTAGACAACCTTGGTGTTTGGGCGCATGGCCTTTTCAATCGCGGTCAGATCGGACGTGTCCACCATGGTGTACTCGACGCCAAACCGCGACAGAATCGTCTCGACCAGCGTACAGGTGGGGCCGTACACGGCCTCCGAGCAGACCAGGTGGTCACCGGCTTGTAACAAGACGGCGAACGTTGTGTGGATTGCGGCCATGCCGCTGCCACAGCCCAACCCGGCATAGCCGTCTTCGAGCGCCGCGACGGCCTTCTCCAACCCCCGCACGGTGGGATTGCCCATACGCGAGTAAATGTAGCCCTGGCGCTGCCCGGCAAACAGGGCCGCGCCCTGCTCAGCGCTATCGAAGGCGAAGGTGGAGGTCTGGTAAATTGGGGGGACGACGGCCAGGTGTTCGTTCCTGTCGACCCCGGCATGCACCACTAACGATTCGGTTGACATCGCACCGTGTTCACTCATGTTGCCATCCTTAATTGAAGAATATGCAGTAAACTTCCTGTACTAAGCACCAGCTACGAATCCGGATACAATACCGGACACATTGCCTCGCAGACCGTACACCTCCGAACTACGGGCCCCTGCACGCTCCGCCGGAACCCGCGCCTTTGGGCGCGCTTGTCCAGGAGCGCCGAGACCACCCCGCCGTGCACGACGTTAGCGCAACCTTCGTATGAGTCCCTGCAATCGAACGTCGCTTGCACGCTGCCATCCGCGCAGGTGTGAAACTCCAGTTGCGGGCCGCGCCCGTTTGCCCTGCCGCAGACGATGCAGTTGGGATGCGTCCGGGCGCGTATCGCGCGCAGCGTACCTTGAGCAGACTCAGTGATCACAGACGTTTTCCCCGGGCTGCAACGTGCCGTTCAGGTAGGCGGCGGCGACCTGCTCGGGAGCCTCAGCCGGAGCCCCAAGCACGACGCTGATCCCGTTCTGCGCAAAGAGCTGCTGGGCCCGCGGTCCCATCCCCCCGGTGATGATCACACTCGCTCCAAGCTCGTGCAGCCACTGTGGGAGGACGCCGGGCTCGTGCCCCGGCGGCGTGTGCGCGGTCCTGCCAATGATCGTGTTGTCTGTCTCGTCAACCTCAAAGACCTCGAACTGTTCGCAATGCCCGAAGTGCATGCTCACGCGTCCTGCTTCTGCGGGGACGGCGATCTTCATAAGACGGTACTCCTTAGTTCTCCCGCTTGGTCGCGGATGTGACCGGTTCCTGCCCCTGACCGCCCAGGAGCATACGGACGATATCGGCGAACGCATGGCCGGCGGCGCTTTGCCTGTGCGCCTCAACGAAAGGTATCCCGGCATCACCGGATTCCACGATTGCCGGATCGATCGGAACCGCGCCGAGGTAAGGCACGTTCATTTCATCAGCGAGGGCTTTGCCTCCGCCCCGTTTGAATACGTCGATATGCTCGCCGCACGTCGGGCAGACCAGCCCGCTCATGTTCTCCACAATGCCGGCGACGGGCAGCGACACCGCCTCGCAGAACGACACACAGCGCCGCACATCCGCGATCGCCAGTTCTTGCGGCGTGGTCACAACGACAGCCGCCGCCGGCGAACCCACGAGTTGGGCGATCGACAACGGCTCATCGCCGGTTCCGGGGGGAGAATCCACCACCAGATAGTCCAAGTCGCCCCAGGCGACGTCCTTTAGAAACTGACGGATTACATTGAACTTAAGCGGCCCGCGCCAGATCACAGCATCCTTTCTGCTGGACAACATGAAACCGATCGACATCACTGCCAGGTGATCGGTCATACGAACGGGCACTAGGTCCCCACCGGCAACGCTGATCTGCTGACCTTGCAGACCCAGTAGACCTGGAATGCTGGGGCCATGGATGTCGATGTCCAGCAGGCCCACGCGCTGCCCGGCCAAGGCCAGTGACACTGCCAGATTGGCGGCGACGGTGCTCTTGCCGACACCGCCTTTCCCGGACAGCACGAGAAACTTGTATCGTATCCGGCAGAGACGTCTTTCCAGCGCCTGTCTTTCGGCGAATTCCTTTTCGGACCCATCCTGACGGCGGGCCTTGGCAGCGCACGAGGCGGTCTCGCAACTCTCGCAGGAACTGGGTGCGGCCGATTCATCTCTCCGATCCAGCCGGCCGCCGTTGATGAAATCCTCACAGGCGGCGCGTAGCGTGTCCGCGGCGAGCAGGGCGCAGTGCTGCGTTTCTTCAGGGAAGCCACCCAGCGCACCGAGGACATCCTCCTGTTGAATGCCGCGTGCCGCTTCGACCGTCCTGCCTGTGGCCAACTGTGTGATCATGCTCCCACACGCAAGCGATGAAGCGCATCCGTCGGTGGTGAAGCTTGCCTGCTGAATCCGCCCGTCACGGATCTGAAGCCAGACCTCCATCGTGTCGCCACAGGGGCCGGTGACGCGGGCGTGAGCGTCGCAGGAATCCAGCGCCCCGAGATTGCGGGGATTCTGCGCGTGCTCGACGGCCACCGCGGCGTACTCAAAAACGGATGCCATGTTTGTCTCCGATGTCTGCCACACCCCTCCAAAGGTCGCGAACATCATTGCCGATCTCGGATTCGCATTCAACGGCAGCCTGTGCACGGATCTGGGCTGCGGTTACAGCCGTGTCGTACCGAACGCGGCTGGCGACCGCCGCACCGCGGGCTCTGGCGGTATGCTCGATTCGTTCCGTCATGGACGGGTTCAGATCCCATTTGTTGACGCAGACGGCGGCCGGTATGCCGAAGTGCTTCGTGAGCTGTAGCGCGCGCTCAAGATCGTGTTCACCCGACAAAGTTGGCTCCGTCACTACAAGGGCGAGGTTGGCCCCCGTAATCGAGGCGATCACCGGACAGCCAATCCCCGGGGACCCGTCGATCAGCACCAAATCGAACCCCGCGTCTTAGCAACCTCACGCGCCTGGGCGCGGACCAGGCTCACGAGCTTCCCAGAGTTCTCGGCAGCAATGCCCAGCTTAGCGTGGACGAACGGGCCGCAGCGCGTTTCGGAAACGAACCACTCGCCACACGTTCGCTCGGGAAAGTCGATCGCCTCTTCCGGGCAAAACCGGACACATACCCCACACCCTTCGCACGCCACCGGATCGATGACGTACTTTGGCGATTCCTGCCCGGAATCAAGCCGCCTTACAGCACCAAACCGGCACACCCGTTCACAGTCGCCGCACGCAACACAGTCGGCCTCGCGGATGACCGCCTCGTGACCGCTGCGAAACACCTCGCGTCGCCAGTTCATCCTGCGAATCGGTAGTATACACGTCCGCCATCGCGCTCGCAGACGAGCACGCGCTCCCTGACCAGTTCCTCTAAATGCTTCGCAGCCTCGTTGCGATGTAGCCCAAGCCCGATGGCCGCATCGTCCAGCGTGCACGGGCGCCGCATCACGAGGTTGAGGATATCCTCCCGGCGTGCCTGACAATACTCGCCACGATCCGCAACGTGGTATTCGGCAATCACCTCAGTACGGTCTCCGAAGGCCCGGGCGGCCTGCCTGAGCTCCTCAAGCGGTACCGCAACGGCGAAGTCTTCGCACGACGGTCGCGTGGCCGTGTTCAACTGCACGCGGTCGGGCGCGATCCGATCCACGAGACGCACAATCCTCTCCAGTTGGATGCCGGTCGCGTTCAGACCTTGCAGGAGAAACACCTCCAACCAGACCGGCTTGGAAAACCGCCGGCAGAACGCCTCCAGTCCTCCGACCATCCGCTCAAAGGACACGGCGGGGTGCGGCCGGTTTATCCACTGGAAGGTAGCGTCGTCACCAGCGTCCAGTGACGGGATAACGAGATCGGCTCCCAGAAGCGAGTTCTGCACGTCGGGATCCCATAGCAGCGACCCGTTGGTCAGGACGGCAACGGGCCGGTCTGTTCGTTCCTTGATCCCCGTGATCAGGGGCCCCAAACGTGAGTACAGAGTGGGTTCCCCCGAGCCCGACAACGTGACGTAGTCGGGCTCCGGTCCCGCTGTTAGCCTGCGGTCGAGTTCCTCCAGGACATCATCAAACGGCACATATTCCTTCCGTTCGACGGTCTTGTTCGCCGTTCGGCCAAGCTGACAGTAGATGCAGTCATAAGAGCACGTCTTGAGCGGGACCAAATCGATCCCGAGTGATCGACCCAGCCGACGCGAAGGCACGGGGCCGAATACGTGGCTCATCGGGTCACCTGTAGCTTTGAGGGCGGGACGATCATGGTGTCATTATATCCAGGCCTACGTCTCTTCTAATGCGCGCAATCCTCGTCGTGCGGAAGTCCACAGTGCGGAGCCTTTTGTCGCCCCTTTTTCCGCCGCAGAACTGACAGGAAGAACGCGGAAACACCTCCGAGCAACCCGGCGAAAGCAGGGCCACCCGCGCAGCCGGGCTGACCGCAGAACGGACACACGGAGAATGCGGTCAAGAACGCGAACAAGCCGGCCCACCACGCCAAAAAGCGGCCGAACGGCGCCAGGAAGCGGCGCTTAGCCGATGGACGGAGTTCGCGCCTGCCGGGGCTGGCAGGCTGTTCGCTGCTGCCAGGCTCGCTCGAGCGAGTCATGGTTCTCTTGTCCGTGCGCTGAGAAAGTATCCCGAGCATTTGTTTCCTTCGATGTACGGCATCTACGCGCCCTGGGCTTCCGCGGTCGGCTCAATTCGATCAGAAGCTCACTCTTCGCATGGGCGGGTATCGCAGGGAGTATCTCGCCCGCAACATGGCCTTTCCTGCCCACACCGGGTTCTGGACTGCTCATAATCAGTCTTGTGGAAACCAGATCCCTTGAAGATCACGGCTGCTCCCGTTCCGAGCAGGCGACGTACGGAGCCTCCGCACGTGGGACAAGCCTTCAGCGGCTTGTCCTTCATGTTCTGGAATTCCTCGAATCGATATCCACACTTCTGGCACTCGTATTCATAGGTTGGCATCCCGCTGACCTCCTTCTGTGGCGCTCAGCTCGGCCACCAGTGACACCTCTATACGCGCACAAAGCCGCACGAATGCCTCCGCGGTCTCCGGCACCGCCTCGATAGCCAGCTCCCCACGCGAGTACGCCTGGGCAATTCGTCGGTCGTCCGGGATCTCGAGCAAGACAGGAATGCCCTCAGCGGCGCAGTAATCCGTGACACGGCCATCGCCAACGTCGGCGCGATTAATCACGACGCCGAACGGAAGTCCCAATTGCCGCATGGTTTCCACCGCGAGCGCCAGATCATTGAGTCCGAACGGCGTTGGCTCGGTGACCAGCACGACGAAATCGCAACCGCGCACGGCCGTAATGACCGGGCAGGACGTACCCGGCGGCGCGTCGATGATGAGCCAGTCAACATCCGGGGCGGCGGCCTTGACCGCCCTGATCACCGGCGGACTCTGGGCCTCGCCTACATTCAGCAGGCCCTGCACAAACTCGACCGGGCCCGCCTGCCCGCGCTCCACGACACCAATCTCTCGCGGCACCTCAACAATCGCCTGGTTGGGGCAGACCAGCGCACAGCCGCCGCAGCCGTGGCACAGCTCGGGGTATACGAGAACCTTCGGCCCCAGACACACGATGGCGCTGTACTGGCAGATTTCGCCGCACTGACCGCAATGCTGGCACGCCTCCTCGATGACCCGCGGCACCGGAGTCGCTACTGGCGTGCGCTCGGCGATGGCGGGTTTGAGAAATAGATGCCCGTTGGGTTCTTCAACATCGCAATCCACATACGCGGCGGAGCGCCCCTGGCGCGACGCTACTACAGCCAGGTTCGTGGCCAGCGTCGTCTTGCCGGTTCCACCCTTGCCGCTTGCTATCGCGACCTCCATCCTATCTCTCTCCGGCATCCGCCGCGTTCGCCACGTACAAGTTCCACTCGCTTCCGCAAGAATAGCAACGGAAACACGATATCGCTCGTGCAGCAGGGAACCCAGACCGCCAGAAACAGGAAGACGGTCATGAGTGCCAGCGTGAGCACACTAACCTGATCCCCCATCGCCATCGACATGTGGAACACGGAGGCCCAGGTGCTCAACATCACATGTCCGGCGTGTGGGAACTTTGTTTTCGGATAAACCCAGGCCATGGCAATCCCGAGCACGGCGAGAGGATTCACCAGCCACCATTTCTCGATGAAGCCGAAATGAATGCCCTTGTTAGGTAAGGCGAGGAGGTACTCTCCGATGTAGGGGATAACTGAGTCACTCAGCGTGGCGATGCCTACGGATCCTAGGTATCCGACCAAGAGAGTCCCTTTAACTCCACCCTTGCTGTGAAGCCGATACATCCCGGCGGTGACCATCGCGCTGAACAGAACATGCATCGGATGCAAGGCCCAGAACAGTGCGCGCGACGTGGAATCGGGGACCCTGGCGTACGTGATCACGGCTATGATTGCAAAGCCCGTCAATGCACCGAACGCCGTGAAAGGTGCATGAATCTTGAGTTCCTTGCCAATAACCTTTATCAGCATGTGGCCGCCTAGCCAATGGCTGCCGTCCGGAGCGATGCTCAGATCCAAACGGCGTGAGCATCCAGGCAAACAAGCTTAACGCCTGTCTCAGTAGGCTGTGGCACCGCCGTCTCGTTGGTGCAAATACACCCGGGACGCCGGTGCCCCAAGGCGCACTGGGATCGGCCCTAAGCGCCCATGTCGCGCCCCCGGCCACCGCCCCTTCCCTTACCTTGCCCCCCGCCTCTTCCACGGCCACGGCCCGTGCCCCGTCCCATTCCGCGACCTCGACCCATCCCCACGCCGCCATCGGGACCCGGGGCCGTTTGCGGCGGCATCGTCGGGTCGGGCGTCGGCCCGCCTGTCCCAGGGATACCGGTGTGGCCGGGTACGTTTGGCTGGCCTATCGGCTTGAGCTGACCGGTCTTGAACTGCTCGGCGACATCCCGAACCGTACCGGCGCAGCCGACAATCACACCGATGCCGACCGCTGACAGGGACTGATGGGCGTTCGGGCCGCAGTTGCCGGTCAGAACGTATTGCACGCCCTTGTCTGCCAGCAGCCGGGCTGACTGAATCCCGGCTCCCTGACCGAGCTCCTGGCTGGCGTTGTCAATCGCCTCAAAGCTCATGTTGTCGGTCTCCAGGATCAGGAAACACGGGCAGCGGCCGAACCGTGGATCAACGGGG
>CAZDTB010000057.1:0-15505 GCA_964508075.1 uncultured Planctomycetales bacterium | reverse complement strand
ATCTGCTGTACGTCGGCGTCGCGCTGCTGCTGACTATTCCATACAGCCTTTCACTCCCGACGGCGCTGTTCCGGCCGTTTCAGCGACAGGAGAAGGTCAACCGCAACGGCGTCTGGTTCCTGGTGATCTGGTTCGTCAGCCTGTTGGTGTTTCTTACAGTCGCGACCGGAAAGGAGACGCGTTATTTTCTCCCGGCGATGCCCCCGCTGTTTGTGCTGCTGGGCAGCGAACTGGCGGCGTTCTTCGATCCAAATCGCCACGCTGCGCCGAGGCGGGACCGGCTTGGTCTAGCGGCGGTTTGCGTGCTGGTTCCGGGCGGGCTGGCCGCGCTGACGTACGTTCTGCACGTCTTCTGGGAGAAGAACGCGTCACAGGGCATGTTCACGTGGGGGGAGGTCTGGCAGCCTTATGCGGTCGCCGGCGTGATCTTCTCACTCGGCGCGATCCTGGCGGCCGGGCTGTACTATCGGCGGCGCGAGCACGCATCGTTTGCGGCATTGGTCGGGACGATGTGGCTGATGTGGATCTGGGTCTGGCCGAATTTCATGCCGATCGTCGCATCGCAAGCGCCATTCAAGGATTTTGCCGCACAGCTCAAGACGCTCTCGCCGGAGCATCGGGCGGCGATCAAGCAGATTGCGCAGCAGGACCCGCGTTACATCTGGTACAGCGACGTGCGTTTTCCGCGCATCATCGACCAGCTCGAGCTGCTGCAGGAAGTAGGCGGCCGGCGCAATCTCGCTTTGGAAATTCGCCGACTTGTCGAAGCAGCGCTGCGTTTGCTCGAGGGTGACGAGCTGGCGTTGTTCGTCGCCAGTCCGAAACACTACATCAGGTTGTTGTCCGACCTGCGCGTGAGTGTGGAGCAGGAAGGCCGGGTCTTCCCCGACACGTATCTCTGGATGCAGTCGCGGGTGGGTCGCGAAGATCGGCGGTATGTGCTCTTTGGCAACCAGCCGCCGACCTGGGAGCAGCCGCGGTTTGCGCCCGGGCTGCAAGCCGCGCTCGAGCAGCGACTGTCGGAGCTGCGTTCAGCGGGCAGCGCGCCGGCGTCGCCGACCACGTCGCAGCCGGCGCCCGCGAGCGAGGGATGATGCCACGGTCGAAGCGCGGATGGTTGCTGCGGGTCTCCGAGGCGTGGCGGGCAGCGCCGAGCCGCACTATCGCGATGCGCTATCTGCTCGAACACGCCGCCCTGCGGCTCTGGGCGCTGATCATCGGTTGTTTTCCGGTCGAAGCCAACCTGAAGACCGCCCGGATCATGGGCGACATCTGGTGGCTGTTGATGAAACGCCATCGCGACCGGGCGCTGGACAACCTGCGTCCCGCGCTCGGCGCGCGCTATGATGAAGCTCAACTGCTCAGGATCGCCCGGCGTTCCTTCGAGCACTTCGCGCAGGTCTATCTGGTTGAGATGGTCATGACGCCGCGGATGATCAACCAGTGGTCCTGGTCGCGTTACGTCGAGCTGCACAATCTGGAGTCGGCGTTGCGGGAGCTGCTGGCGGACCGCGGCGTGATCATGTTGACGGCTCACTTCGGCAATTATGAACTGTTAGGCCACACCATCGCGCGACTCGGGCTGCCGCTGAATGCCGTTATGCGGCCGCTCGACAATCCGCTGGTGAACGAATTCCTGGTGTCATCGCGCGAAGCCGGTGGGGTCAAGCTGCTCTACAAGAAGGGCGCGAGCGAGTCGGCGGACGAGATCATCGAGAGCGGCGGAACGCTCTGCTTCATCTCCGACCAGGACGCCGGCCGGAAAGGTGTCTTCGCCGACTTCTTCGGCCGCAAGGCTTCCTGGTACAAATCGATCGGCCTGTTGGCGATGCGCCATCGCGTACCGTTGCTGGTAGGATACGCCGCCCGCGAGAAACCGGGCTTCCATTACGGCATCACGGTCGAACGCATCATTCAGCCCGCGGAATGGGACGAACAGGACGACCCGCTCATGTGGATCACGCAAACGTTCGCGCACGCGCTGGAAACGGGCATCCGCCGCCACCCCGAGCAGTACCTGTGGATGCACCGGCGTTGGAAGTCACGGCCAAAGAGCGAGCGAGCATAGCGGCCGGCTGACCGGTCGCCCGCTGGTCCACGAGTGGCTGGCGCCGCCTACGATCGACTTGAGCGGTCTGGCCGCTGGCCGACTATTCCCCGCCGGCCTGCAGCGATTACAATGCAGCCGGCAGTACAGGCGTGGTCAACCACAAGAGGCGGAGATCCATGCAAAACCGCGATGCCCCCAGGCAGGCTGAATCGGACAGCGGCGAACCGGTTCAGCCAGATACCCAAGGTGATCATCGTCGGCAGGAAATCCTGGACGCCGCCCGGAAGCTCTTCGAGCAGAAGGGCTACCGCGGCACGTCGATGGCGGCGATCGCCGAAGTCGCCGACCTTGCCGTCGGTACGCTCTACAGGTTCTTCCGGGACAAGCGTGACCTCTACCAAACGCTCGTCGCCGTCACCGTGCACGATTTCGAGCGTCAGCTCACCGCCGTCCTGCGCGACCCCGCCGGCGATGTGATCTCGCAACTGCACGACTTCATCGATCTGGGTTCGCGCCTGTTCGTCGAGCGTTTGCCGATCATCCGAGTCTACTTCGCCGAGACCGGGGCCGCCTTCCTGTTCCCCGCCGCCGGGCTGGAAGACGAGGCCTTCCTGAGCTACGGCCGTATCGCCGTCGCGCTCGAAGAAACGTTTCGCCGCGGCATCGAGCAAGGCGTGTTTGTCGACCTCGACCCGGGCGCGCTGGCGTTGGGGCTGGAGGGTGTGCACAACGCCTTTCTGGCTACTCTGGTTCGCGATGCCCAGAGCTTCACCCCCGAGCAGATCGCGACGCTGACCAAGCGCATCTTCTTCGACGCGGTCGTGCGACGCTGAGCCAGCGGTTCGAGGCGAAGTCTCGCGCTGTTCGCTTGAATCGCTGATTGACTTGAGCCGTGCACTCGGGCCCCATACCATGAGCGCGGCACGGTCAACCCAATTCCACGGAGTTAGAGATGTCCAACGAACGTTTTCGCTACCCCATTTGGGTTCGCGGCGACCTCGACGGATTCTTCGGCCTGATGGTCGACAACCTGGTCCAGGTCCTGCTGATCATCGGGTTGTGCACGCACGTCGCCGGTCTGCCGTCCGACCTGATCTTCACACGCATTCTGCCGGGCGTTGCGATCAGCCTGCTGATCGGCAACCTGTTCTACGGGTTCCAGGCCCACTACATCGCCCGCAAATACCGCAAGGCGGACACCACCGCCCTGCCGTACGGCATCAATACGCCCTCGGTTATCGCGTACGCCTACTTCATCATGGGGCCGGTCTACCAGCGAACCGGAGACCCGGATCTGGCTTGGATGGCAGGGCTGTTGGCCTGCCTGGTCAGCGGCGTGATCGAGTTTGTGGGCGCGTTCTTTGCGGAGCGGCTGCGCCGCGTTACGCCGCGGGCCGCACTCTTGGGCGTGCTGGCCGGGCTGGCCATTGCGTTCATCGCGTCCGACTTCGCGTTTCGGATCTACACCAAGCCGCTGGTGGGTCTACTGCCGTTGGGCATCCTGCTGCTGGCGTATTTCGGGCGCTTCCGCTTTCCGCTTGGTCTGCCGGGCGGGCTCCTCGTGGTCGTGTTCGGCACGGCGATCGCCTGGGGCACCTCCGCGCTGGGAATCGACTGGTTTGGGGGCGTCAAGATGTCCGGGCAGGATCTGCGCGGTTCGCTCGATCAGGTGCGCTGGATTCAGCCGCTCTTCTGCGGCAGCGAGATTCTCTCCGTGCTCACGCGCTCCGAACTGCTCGTGCCATTCCTCACAGTATCGATTCCGATGGGTGTGATAAACGCCCTCGGCTCGCTCCAGAACATCGAGTCGGCCGAAGCGGCCGGCGACAGATACGCCACTGCTCCCTCGTTGGCCGTGAACGGTCTGGGCACCATCGCCGCCGGGCTGTTCGGCTCGTGCTTCCCGACCACGATCTACATCGGCCACCCGGCGTGGAAGTCGATGGGGGCCAAGGCCGGCTACTCGATTCTGAACGGCTTGTTCTTCACGCTGCTGTTCCTCTTCGGTTGCGGCACATTCCTCGAGAAGCTGATTCCAATCGAGGCGGGTGCGGCGATCGTGATGTATATCGGCATCATCATGACCGCGCAGGCTTTTCAGACCACGCCACGCAAGCACGCGCCAGCAGTGGCCATCGCGTTGTTTCCGGCCTTGGCGGCGATCCTGGCGGTCAAGCTACAGGGTTTCCTGGTCGACGCGGGGGCGGTTGTCACTTTGCCCGAGATGCTGACCGGCGTCGGCCCCGCATCACGCGTCCCGGAGCTGCCGGGAATCCTCGCTTTGTTCGGTGCGAATGCTGGTTGGCTGGTCTCCGCGCTCATCCTGACCGCGATCGGTGTGGCCTTCATCGAAAAGCGCTACAAGGTAGCGGCAATCTGGAGCGCGGCGGCTACCGTCTTGACGCTGATTGGCCTGTTGCACTCGTATCGCGTCGAGTCCCGCCCGCGGCCCGAGGGGGATATCGTCCGCGAATGCTTCATCTGGCAGTGGTGGGAGGAGACCACGCCCGCCACACAGTCGGCTGGCAGCTTGCTGGCGAGCGCACCTGCCGAGGGGCAAGCGACGACCACTGTGGAAGACGGGTCTACACCTACATCTCTTGCTCCGACCCAACCGACCACCGCGGCGACGCAACCTTCTCTGGCGGTATTCAACTACCGCGCGTACCCATTGGCAGTCGGCTACGCGCTGGCTACGCTGATCTTCGCCCTGGCAGCCTGGCGGGAGACGGCGAAACCCGTCGCGGCGGCACCGACGTCCGCGAAATCGGCCACGCCGCCGCCAGAACCGTCACGATCCGCGGCGAAGCCGCCGATCCCGCTGGTCAGCGATGAACCGCCGCCGGATGAGCCGGTGTAGGCGCGCGCCCCGGCTATCTCAAAGCCACACTCAGTGCTCGGGTGTAATCGAGGGGTCGATACGCTTGAAAGGCGGTCGCCCCCGAGCTACAACCCTGTGGACAACCGATCGTACGAGGGCCCGTTCCGGAGCACTGCGATGGAACTGAAAAAGCGCATCGACGTCGCTGCCGGCCGACAACCCGCCGATCTGGTGCTCAAGAACGGCCGCATTGTCAACGTCCTGTCGTGCGAGATCCATGAAGGCGATGTCGCGATTGCCGGTGACCGCATCGCCGGCATCGGCCGGTACGAGGGCGAGCAAACGGTCGACCTGGCGGGCCGGTACGTGTGCCCTGGCTTCATCGACGCTCACGTACACATTGAGTCGTCGATGCTCAGCGTGCCCGAGTTTGCCAAGGTGGTCGTCGCGCACGGCACGACCGCGGTGATCACCGATCCGCACGAGATCGCCAACGTGATGGGCGCCGAGGGCATCCGCTTCATGCTCTCGTCCAGCAAGTACTGCCCGATCTACGTCTACTTCATGGCCAGCGCCTCGGTCCCCGCCTCGGACTTCGAGAGCGCCGGCGGTGAGCTACGCGCTCTCGATCTGCACCCCTTCCTTTCCGACCGCTGGGTGCTCGGGCTCGCCGAGATGATGAACTACCACGGTGTGATCGCCGGCGATCCGGAGTGTCTCGACAAGCTTCTCTTGACGGACAACCGTCCGATCGACGGCCACGCTCCCGGCCTGACCGGCCACGACCTGTGCGCGTACGTCACCGCCGGCATCAGCACCGACCACGAGTGCACCACCATTGAGGAGGCCCGCGAGAAGCTGCGTCTGGGCATGAGCATCATGATTCGCGAGGGCAGCCAGGCCCGCAATCTCGACGCCCTGCTGCCGTTGGTCCAGCTCGATACGCTCGACCGGTTCATGTTCGCCACGGACGACAAAGACGTGGACGACCTTCTGGCCGAGGGGCACATCGATCACATCATTCGGCGCGCGGTCGCCACGGGCATGAATCCCGTCCACGCCGTCAAGCTTGCGACCATCAACCCGGCGCGGCATTTCGGTCTGGACCATCTGGGCGCCGTGGCTCCGCATCGCCTGGCCACGTTCGCGATTTTGGATGACCTGGAGCAGTGTCGCGTCGACCGCGTTTTTCAGGCCGGCCAGCTGGTTTACGCCGATGGACAAGTGCTCGAGATCGACCAGGGCGTTCGCCGACCGAAGATGCTCCGCGGCAGCATCAACGTCCACTGGATCGAGCCGGAGCACTTCGCCATCAACGCCCCCGGCGACGGCGAATTCGACGTGCACGTGATCGAGGTGATGGAAGACCGCATCGAGACCGGCCGCTCGATCGCTCGAATCCGCGCCGATGGCGGCCAGCTCGGCGCCGACCCGAAACGCGACCTCTGCAAGCTCGCGGTGGTCGAACGCCACATGGCCAGCGGCAATGTCGGGCTGGGCTTCGTGCGCGGCTTCGGCTTCTCCAGCGGCGCGATCGCCTCCAGTGTCAGCCACGATGCTCACAACCTCGTCATTGCCGGCACAAACGATCACGACATGTACGTCGCCGCCGTTCACATTGTCAAGATCCGCGGCGGTTTCTGCGTGGTGAAGCAAGGCCAGGTGCTGGGCGAAGTCCCGCTGCCGATCGCCGGCCTGATGAGCACCGTTGATGCCCAAACGCTCAGCGGCCAACTGCGCGTCCTGCACGAAGCCGCCCAGGCACTCGACGGGAAGCTCCGTCGCCCGTTCATGGCGCTTTCGTTCCTGAGCCTGTCGGTGATCGGCGAGCTGAAGCTGACCGACCAGGGACTGATCGATGTGGGCAAGTTCGAGCTGATCGACCTGTTGGTGTCGAGGGCGCCGGGCGGGACGTAGCGGCCGACCCGGACGCCCCAGGACAGGAGCCTCAGATGATTCGCGTCTACACCGCCGCCGATCCCGCCGACGCCCAGTTGGTTTGCGACCTGCTCAACGACCGGGGCCTCAAGGCCGTTGTGCAAGGCGAGGCTTTGTGGGCCGCCCGCGGCGAAATCCCGGCTGGCCCAACCACCGCACCATCGGTCTGGGTCAACGAGCCCGACGTCGACCAGGCCCGGGCGCTCATCGCTGAGTACGAAAGGCGTCCCAAAGAGCATCCGCCGGCGTGGAAATGCCCGAAGTGTGGTGAAAAGGTCGAGGGCCAGTTCAGCGAGTGCTGGAAGTGCGGTGCAAAACGGCCGCTGGCATAGCTGCCGACGGACGGGCAGTACGATCCCGCGCTGCCCAGCCGTAGCCTGGCTCTGGCGACTGTGCTATCCTCCGGGCGGGCTACGTGTCTGCACATGTGGATCGACCAACAGCAGGAGTGCATCGATGTTCCTACGGCGACTGCTTCCGTTCGCACTGATGGCGGCCATGCTTGCTCTGACCGGCTGCGAGTCCAGGTTCAACCACCGTAACTTCCAGATGATCCAGCCGGGCGTCGACGACCGCGCCGACGTTCGCCACATTCTCGGCGAACCCGAGAGCGCCATGGGCGACGTCTGGTTCTACGACCACCTCGACCACCACTACAGCGCGCAGATCTTCTTTGACAGCGACGGCCGCGTCGTCAGCAAGGAATGGATGGACGCCAACACCGGCGACTGGGAGGGCCAGAACCCCTGGGCCGACCAGCCGCCCCAGGGCGAGGTCCGCGAAAGTACCACTAAGACCCGGAGAATCGACGACGACTGACCAGGACGCGTCCACCGGTCTTCGCGGCCGGCAGGACGGATCAGCTCTTGCCGATCAACATGACCATCAGGGCATTCTGGGCGTGCATGCGGTCCTCGGCCTGGTCGAAGATCGCCGAGTTGGGCGTGCGCGAGACCTCGTAGTCGATCTCCTCGCCGTAGTGCGCCGGCAGGCAGTGCAGGATGATCGCGTCCTTCTTGGCGTGCTTCGTCAGGGCGGCGTTGAGCTGGAAGCCCTGGAACTTCGCCTTGCGCTGCTCGGCTTCGTGCTCCTGGCCCATCGAGGCCCAGACGTCCGTGTAGAGCCAATCGGCACCCTGGGTTCCGTCCGCCGGATCATTCGTGACGCGGATGGTCGCGCCGGTTTCGGCCGCCAGCGCCTGAGCCTCGCTCAGAACCTCCGGTTTGGGCTCGAAGCCGGGCGGCGAGGCGACGGTGCAATTCATGCCGACGCGGGCGGAGCCGAACATGAGCGAGTTGGCCACGTTGTTTCCGTCGCCGACGTAGCAGCCGTTCATGCCTTCCAGGCGTCCGCGGCGCTCGTAGATGGCGAGGAAATCCGCCAGAATCTGGCAGGGGTGCTCGAAATCGCTCAGGGCATTGATGACCGGGACGGTCGCGTACCTGCCGAGGTCTTCGACGATGTCATGTCCGAAGACGCGGGCCATGATGATGTCGACGTAGCGCGACAGCACGAGCGCGATGTCCTCGGTGGTCTCGCGCTGGCCGAGCTGGATGTCGGTGGGGGCCAGGTAGATCGCATGTCCACCCAGCCGGGTCATCCCGGCCTCGAAGGAAACGCGTGTTCGCAGCGAGGGCTTCTGGAAGATCATCCCCAGCGTCTTGTTCCGTAGGGGCGCCTCGCTTTCGGTCGCCTCGCGATTGGCCTTGAGCTTCTCGGCCAGCGCAACGATCTCGAGAATCTCCTGCCCCGAGAGGTCGCGCATGGAAATGAGGTTCCGTCTGCTGAGGTCTACCGTCATGCCTGCTCTCTCCCGAGGCGACGAGCAACTCGGCGTCGCCGTCCCTGAAAGTTCATGGGGGTGCCAGCAACGGCTTGGCGTTCACGGCTGACACAGCCGTGCCACACTGGTCGCTGGCCCTGAGCCAAGCGAGCGGACAGTATACCGCCTCAACGGAAGGGTTCGAGGGGGCGAGAGGTCGGGACTCAAGGGGCGGTTCGGCACAGCGCCCCTGAATCCTCGGCCCCTTGAATCCTTGGATCCTTGAATCCTTGAATCCTTGAATCCTTGAATCCTTAGATCCTTGGATCCTCACTTCATTCCCCGTAGAGGATCTCGCTCAGTTTCTTCTGAGCTTCGGCCTGGAATTCGGGCGGTAGCTGGTCCTGGCGGACAAAGAGGTCCATCTTGATGCCGGGGCGGATCTCGACCCCGATTCGGACCCACTGCTGGATCGTGGCGGCGGTCGGGCCGGTGGTGTCTTCCAGCGGCGCCCGGACTTGCACCCCGTCGTCCTGGATCTCGTATCGCAGGCCGGTGTTGCCGCAGATGCGTTCGAGGATTTGCCGGACGCTGACGCCACGTTGGATCAGATCGACCGGACGATCGGCGGCGGAAACCTTCTGGAGGGCCCCGGGCTCGAACTTCATCAAGACGCCGACCCGCGTTCCCAGGTCGACCAGCAGGCGATCGAGGGGTTCGCGCTGATAGGTCAGATCGAGCGGCCACTCGAGTCGCCGAGTGATCTCGTCGCGTGGCCACTCGAAAACGATTGATTTGCCATCGGGTCGCCAGATCCAGCCGAGGGCCTGGGTCGCGGCGTCCAATTGTCTCAGGCCGTTACGACCCTGGACTTGTTCCAGGGCCTGCTGGAAGGCTTCGGCGGGCTTGGTGAGCGGGTCAATTCGGAATTCCGTCGGGCAGGCGTCGTGCCCCGTGCTCCAGGGCCCGCTCGCCAGCATCCCCAGGAGCTGGACCTCCTCGATCGTCAACCTTCGGCCGAGGCGTTCGAGCACGGGGGAGGGAACGATCAGGACGTCTCCCCCTTCGACCAACATCTGGAGCCCCAGCCCGTCGAGCACCTGCGTCAGCCCGCTCCGCGCTGACATGTCGCGAATCACGACCGAGATGCGCGTCCGTTCTCCGTACGGCATCAAGTCCACCACCTCGTTATCGATGACGAAGCGCAGTCCGGTCTGCTGCTCGATCTTGGCGAGCGCGTCGCGGATGGGCGTGTCCTTGATTTCGAGCTGCGCGATCGGCTGATCGAGCGCCTCCTCGATCAAATCGCGGGGCATCTGGCCGAAGGCCGCCAGCGAACAAAGCACTATGCTGAGAGAAATGCCAGCCCATCGAGGTGCGACAGTCGGCAGTGTGCTGTTTCTGCGGTGGTTCATGATGCGTACCTTAATTGAAGCCGAATGGGGTCAGGCTGCCATTCATCCGCGCAGCCAGATGGGCGGGTTCGACCATCAGAAAGACCTCGACCAGTTGGGGCTGAGCCGCGCCCGACCGCAACGGCTGCCCCTCGTCCTCGGCTTCTTCCAGATTCTCCGGGGGGCTGACGGTCACCCGCGCGTAGCCGTGCGCCTCACTGTCTGGCCGCCACGCCTCGGTCGGGGCGCTCACGCGCACCTGGGCCACGCCGACGCTGGTTTTCGACGATCGCAGCGACAGTGTGACCATCAATGCCACCACCGCTGCCGCCGCACTGAAGAGCGCAAGTTTCACCGCGACACGGCGGAGCGGAAAGCGAATTACTCGTGGTTGGCGATCCGCACGGTCTACCGCTCGCGAGATACGCTCTCGGAGGCGTGGCCAATCGACCCGCTGCTCGGTGCCCGTTAGCTCGCGCAGTTTCTCGTCGAATCCGGGGCTGTCCGGAGCGAGCCCCTGGTCGATGCCCTGTCGGAATCGGTGCCAATCGACGTGACAAACGCCGGAGGACACGCGCCGTACAAGCTGATCCAGACGGACCCACTCGTCCTTCAGCCGCTCGAGCCCGGGCGACTTTGCCTCCGCGGCTGCAATCCTGCGGCGCAGGTCATCGCGCTCGGGCTGGTCGAGCCATTCGCTGACGAGTTGTTCAAAGGCCTCGCGGTCCATCAGATGCCTCGCATGGCGGTAGCGCTCAGAGGTACTCCGCCAGTTCGTCCTTCAACTTCTTTCGAGCCTGAAACACGTGCCACTTTACGGCCTCGACACTGCACTCCATGATCGAAGCCACTTCCTTCTGTGGCAACTGCTCGATGCTGAACAGGACCAGGGCCGTGCGTTGCCGCGCAGGGAGGCGGGCGATGGCGGCTTGCACGACGGCGTGCAGCTCCGACGCCGCCAGTTCGGCCCCTGGTCGTCTGGCCGAGTGCGCGGGATCGGCGAGGCGCTCGCCCCGGCTGGGCTGATCGTCCAGGATGCAATCGTCGAGCGAGACGCGCTGCCCGGCTACCGCCCGGTCGCGGCGAAAGTTGAGTGACAGGTTGGTAACGATTCGCAGCAGCCACGATCCAAACCGCCGCCCGTCTTCGAGCGACTCCAGGTTCTGGTACGCCCGGATGAAGGCCTCCTGGCAGACCTCGAGGGCGTCGTGCAGGTTTCCCAGCAAACGGTACCCCACCGAGACCGCCCGGCGCTGATAGCGCTCGACCAACTCGTCGAAAGCGGCACGTCGGCCCGCGCGGACGGCCTCGACCAACTCCGCATCGCTCAACTTGGGCTCGGCCGAGCGTTGCGCTTCCACTTGGTCACCCGCTGCACTGGACACGGCCAACTCCCCAAGGTTGGGCACCGTTTTTGCCGCCGACGTGGTCCGAATATATCGCGGCGGCCCCGGGTCCGTCAGTGCCTTGACGTGCGAGCCGGCCGGGCTATTCATGCCGCCGAGTCCCTTTTCCCGGTGGTATGCGTCGTGCTTCGTGACGGCTCGGCTGATGCTTGAGTGTCCGGTGGGCCGATTCCGTCTCCTGCTCATTGGCGCTCAGAGCCGCTGGAAGACAGAGGTGCCACCAACGGCTCTGGCAGCGTCTCTCGGCGTTGGGGTGGGCTCAATGCGGGTATTCGAACGGTGAAGACCGTGCCGCCGCCCTCCCGCGAGTTCACGTCCATGGCCCCGTCGTGCGCGTCGACGATCCGGGCGGCAATCGCCAAGCCCAGCCCGGTCCCGCGTCCCCCCTTCTTGGTGGTGTAGAAGGGCTCGAAGATTTGCGGGAGGACGTCCTGGGCGATGCCGGAGCCCGTATCGGCTACTTCGACGCAGACGGCCGGGCAGCCCTCGGGGCTCTTCTCGGACTTCAGCCCCCGCGGGTCACGGCGAACGGTGATACTGAGATGGCCTCCGCCTGGCATGCTGTCCACGGCGTTGAGTATCACGTTGACGAAGACCTGTTCCAACAATGGCGGATCGACGGAAGCACGATCGTCGTCCGTCTCGTACTGACGCCGGACGCGGATACCGCGGTCTTCAAGCTTGGTGTCCGAGGCCGTCAGGGCCGCTTCGACCACGTCGTGTATCCGCGCCTCGACCGGACGAATCACGTGCTCGCGCGCCAAGGTCAGCAATCGGCGAACGATCAGGTCGATCCGCACCAAGCCATTATCGATCAGATCGAGCATTTGCGTGGCCCGCTCGGGATCCTCAAGCGAACGTCGCAGGATGCGTGAACAGTTCTGGATCCCGTCGAGCGGGTTGTTGACTTCGTGGGCCACGGTCGCCGCCAACTCTCCGAGAAGCGCCAGCTGTTCACGGCGGCGCAGCTCCTCCTGCAGGCGCTGCTCCTCCTCGCTGGCCTGGGCGAGCCGGTTGGCGACCAGGTTGATCGCATTGACCAGCTTGTAGAAATCGTCCCCTGGCTGTGTGGTGATCGTCGCCGGCTGGCCCCCGTGACCGAGATCGTCCGCGGCGCGCCGCAACCGCCCGAGCGTTCTCCGCAAATAGCGGCTGGCGACGCGTTCGCAAATCAACGAGGCCAACAAGGCCCCGACGAGGCAGACGCCGACGGCTCGCCACGCCTCGGGCCAGAGGATCAGCGCCACGCCGCCACTAACGACCACCGCGATTTGTAGTGCCTAGAACAGTGTGTGACGAAAGCCGCGTAGCATCACAGCTCCCATTATCGTCGCTCCCAGTCCATGGACAACCCGGCCGGACGGTTAAAACGCCCGCCGTCCAGGGTTCGAGCCGCGGAACTGGACGCTGGCCTCGTTCGCGCCCCACGCGCATAATGCCGGCTTGCATAACCCGGCGGAGGATACTATGGCTAAGCGTCGCTCACTGGAGTTTCGGCCACCGGCCGACGAAGCCGAATGCCGGGCGTTGGCCGAGGTAATCCGCCAATCCTACGCTTCCTTCGGCCGACCTCCGGAGTTCATGGACTGGTTCATCGAGCATGTCGGGCGCGAGAACTTGCGGCTCGTGAAGCGGGGCCAGGCGATCCTCGGCGGATTGGGCGTATTTCATTTCCGGCAGTGGTTCGGTGGACGTAGCATTGCGTCCGCGGGTATCACCGCGGTAGCGACGCGGCCGGATGAGCGTGGCACGGGTGTGGGCACGCAAATGATGCGGGCGCTGGTTCGCGAGCTGCGTACCGCCGGGCACCCGCTCTCCGTCCTTTACCCGTCGACGGCGCCGTTTTATCGCAAGCCGGGGTACGAGGTGGCCGGCGAACGGGCCTTGTGCGAGCTGGACGTAAACCGCATTCGCGTGCAGGGCAGTCGCTGCACCATCCGCCCCATGACCGCTGCCGATCAGAAGGCGGTCCGCGCGCTGCACCGCGCATACGGCCGACGGTACCACGGCACGATCGATCGGACGGACCGCTGCTGGTCGCGGCTGCTCGAGCCCGGCAAGGGTGAAGTGCTCACCTATGTCATCGAAGATCCGCGCGCCGATCGGGCCATCGAAGGGTACGTGGCATACGTCCTGAAGCGCCAGGAGGGTGACCTGTATGACATCATCGTGCGGGACCACGCGTTTCTGTCCGCGGCGGCCGGGCGGCGACTGCTCGCGTTCCTGGCCAGCCACGGAATGATCGTCCGACACGCCTTCTATGAGGGTTCCTACCAGGATCCGCTTTCTGCACTGTCGACGTTGAACAACCACAAGGTCTGCTCGCGCCTGCCGTGGATGCTGCGCCTGCTGGACGTCGCGGTGGCCCTGCGCGAACGCGGGTACCCCCGAGGCGTGCAGGCCGAGCTGCACCTCGAAATTGCCGACGACGTGCTGCCATCCAATGCGGGACGTCTCGTGCTCAAGGTCAATGACGGGAAGGGACGCGTGCGCACGGGCGGCCGCGGATCGGTCAAGCTGGATGTGCGCGGCCTGGCGCCGCTCTTCAGCAGTCATCTGTCCGCGACAGAGTTGGCGCTGGTCGGAATGGCCGATGCACGGGACAGCGATCTGGCGGCGGCGAACGCCCTGTTCGCCGGCCCGCGACCGTGGATCAACGACCACTTCTAGCTCGTGTGCAGACGCCCGCGCCCGGATGCACTTGCGTGGGCGGCGCTGTCGTGCCACACTCCGCTTCGGTTGCGGTGGCGCGGGCCGCGTTGAACCCGGCCGATGATAACCATTTCGCGTTGGCCCTGTTGAGGAGAGGTGTCATGCGAGCGGTCTTGCTGGTCTGCTCAACGTTCCTGCTGCTTGGCGGCTGCACGCGCATGGTCATCAGGGACCGCCCGGGCGTGGGAGAGAATCTGCCCAAGCACTACGTGTGCCGACCAGCGGCCAAGCCGATCGTGATCGACGGGCGGCTGGACGACGCGGCCTGGCAAGACACTCCCTGGACGGATCCGTTCGTGGACATCGAGGGCGACGCCAAGCCGCGCCCCCCACTCGAGACGCGTGCCAAGCTGCTCTGGGACGAGGACAACCTCTACATCGGGGCAGCGCTCGAGGAACCGCACGTCTGGGCTACGCTCACCAAGCACGACGATATCGTCTTCCGCGACAACGATTTCGAGATCTTCATCGACCCCGATGGCGACCGGCGTGAGTACTACGAGATCGAGGTCAACCCTCTCAACACGATCTTCGATCTGTTTCTCGTCAAGACCTACAACGCGGGCGGACCGGCCTTGCATGGCTGGAACGCGACCGGGATGAAGAACGCGGTGTTCGTCGAGGGTACGCTCAACGACCCGTCCGATCTGGATGAAAGCTGGTCGGTCGAGTTCGCGCTGCCATGGTCAACACTGCAAGAGGCCGCCCATCTACCCTGCCCCCCGCGCGACGGCGACATCTGGCGCATCAACTTCTCACGCGTCGAGTGGCAACATCGCGTCGTCGACGGCCGATACGAGAAGGCGCCAGACACCCGGGAGAACAACTGGGTCTGGTCACCGCAGGGCTTGATCAACATGCACCTGCCGCAGTACTGGGGGTATCTGGAGTTTTCGACCGAGAGTCCCTAACACAACCGAGGTGTCACCGGCGTCCCGCCGGTGACAACACGGGCGAGACGCCCGTGCCACCCCCGCCTGTCATTCCGAGCGCAGCGAGGAATCTGGCCGCGATAACATGCGGAGCCAGATTCCTCGGTCGCTACGCTCCTTCGGAATGACACTCGCGCGAAGCGCGGCACGGCTGTGTCAGCCGTGTTTGCTGTGCGTTTCCTAGGGCGAATCCGCGTCAGACCAGCTTGGTCTCGCCTGGCACGGATACCGGCCGGACCGGCAGGTCGCCGAACTCGTAGGCCGGCGGCCGGAGGTCGAGCTTGGACGCGTTCATCGCCCAGTCCCACTTGATTTCGCGGCCGGTGTAGGCCGACATGCGACCCAGGATCGCGGTCATGGTGCTCTCGGCGATGCGCTGGCCCTCGTTGAGCGGCGTGCCGTGGCGGATGCTGGCGATCAAGTCCTTGTGCTCCTGGACGTACGGGTTGGGGTACGGGCCCTTGTACTCCCAGAGGAGGTTGCCCTTGGG
>CAZDTB010000056.1:0-15567 GCA_964508075.1 uncultured Planctomycetales bacterium | reverse complement strand
GTCCGCGCGCTCCATCAGCTCGGGGTCGGTCGTGCCGCCGGCGATCCCGGGGATGTCCATCTCTGTCTCCTGACGCGTGTGTCCAGCGGCCTCGTCCGCGAGGCCGCGTGCCTGATCTCGATTCCCGTCACGCCCTCGGCGGTCCGCGGGCTAGAGGAAAAAGCTCCCGAACAGCGAGCTGGTGCCGTTATCGGTGGTTGCGCTCAGGTCTCCGCCCAGCAGCAGGCTCATCAGCGTGTTCAGAATAACGTACAACAGGTTGAACCAGATCTGGTTGAGGTCGATCCCCTCCATCGCCTGCAGAATGCCGAGCGTGACCCCGCCACACGCCAGGAGGCGCACTTTCGTCATCCATCGTTGCATAGAGTCTGCTCCTATGTTTGGGTGGCCGGGACCGTCGCGGCGTCGCGGGCCGCATGGCCGAGTGACTACGTTAGGCCGGCTGCATTCCATGTCAAGCGCCACGGGCGGCGTGGGCGCCCTGGCGCAGAATCTACGGGGGTGCCGAACGTTTTTTTTGCGACCGTAAACGGGCCTTTTTCTCGCGCACGATCGGCAGGCTCCGAGAATATTACACTCCGGCCCCCGCGATCGCCGCCGGACTCGGCATCATCCCGCTGGCGACGATCGTCCCGCCCGTGTCGGGCGATTATCGGGGGACATGCGGCTGGAGAATCTGGGTGCCCCGCCCGATTAGATTGGCGACGGCAGGGGGAACTGATCCCGGGGAGCGGGATCGGCGGGAAAACAGCGAGCATTTCGATTCCGGCCGCATGGAGGCGCTGGCTTCGTAACGAGAAAGCCTTTCGAGGCAAGTGTGCCCCGCGTGTGGAGTCACGTCGGCGGAAGACCACCGATGCGGAGATGATTGCCCATGTCCGAGCCTTTGCTTACCCGCTATATGCAGCCCTTGCTCGCCGGCCGACGGGCCGAGTGCTTCGACCTGATCGCCGATGCGATCAGTACCGGCCACCATGCCGAGGAGCTTGCTTTCGACGTCGTCTGGCCCGCTGTGGCTCAGGTCGGGCGACTCTTCCAGGATAACCGCATCGATGCGGCGATCGACAACATGGCCTGCCGGATCAGTCGCACGGTCACCGACCAGTTGCAGGCCTACCTGCCCAAGCAAACGCCTACCGGCAAGCGAATCATCATCACCTGTGCCGACGACCAGCGCGAGGAGATCAGCGGCCAGATGCTTGCTGACCTGTGCCAATCCGACGGCTGGGATGTCTACTTCATCGGGGCGGGTGTCCCGGCCGACGAACTGCTCAAGCTCGTCGGCCAACTGCGCCCCCACGTGTTGATGATCTACGGAACCCGGCCGGCTGAGGTGCCCGGCGTTCGACACTTCGTCGAACTGCTCCGTGAAATCGGCGTCTGCCCGACGATGAATATCGTTGCGAGTGGGGGGGTGTTCAGTCGGGTCGACGGGCTCTGGCAGGAAGTCGGCGCCGACCTCTTCGTGGAGCTCCCGCGCGACCTGGTCCAGACGATCAACCGACTCGAACCCCGCAAGCCGGGGCCACGCCGTTTCGGCATCGTCAAGAAGCGTCGTCGCCGCCGGAGGGTCGCCGTCTAGGCTCCATCATCCGCCAGCCGTGAGAACGCGGACTGGCTCCCAGGCGAGCGCCGGAAACCTGGAGACGGAGCCAGGTCCGCGCGGCGCCTGTACGCTGTTTCAACAGTCGCCCTGTTTCTGTTGCCGGTTCGTGTGCGCGGCCGTCCGGTTCGCGTATAATGGATACCATCGAGAATCAGGAGCGCTGGAGGAACCGGGCTGTCCCGAGTTCTCCGACTCATCCCCAATTCTCCGGGCTGCCAATGGATCGGCAGGAGCCTGAATCCAACGCGTCGTTGATCGTCCGCCGTGACCTGCGGCTCTTGAAGAAGGTCGATCTTCTCGGCCAGGTGCTCACGATCGGCCGGTCGCCGACCTGCAACATCGCTCTCGAACACTTGTCCGTGTCCCGCTGTCACGCGCGCTTCGAGCAGAGAGGCGACTGTTGGCACGTGGTCGACAACCGCAGCACGAACGGCGTGCTGGTCAACGGCCGGCAGGTCAGTGAGGCTGCACTCAGCCCTGGAGACGTCATTGAGATCCGGCCGTTTACGCTGAGCTACCTCGCTGGCCAGATGCAGCACGGCGATCAATTCGTCCCACTGGCCGACGGCGGCTCCATCGCGACGATCGCGCGCTCTTCCGTAACGACGGGGAATGTAGCGAAGCAGCGACTCGACGATCTCTACGGGCTGGCACATCTGCTGATCAAGCGGAAGGATGGCGGTTCGCTCTGGCAGTCCATTCAGGCCGCCCTGCACCGATCGCTGTCAGCCGACCGCTGCGTGGTGATCGGGCTGGACGAAACCATGGGTCTGTATCGGCTGGCCCCGCACGCCTGGCTGGGAGATCCGGCCGCGCCGCTGCACGTCAGCCGTTCGGTCCTGCGCGAGGTCATCGATTCACATGAGGGGGTGTTGGTTCAGCGCGTTGCCGACGACGAGCGCTTCGCCGGCGCCGATAGCCTGGTCGGCGGCGGGGTGGGCTCGGTGATTTGCGTTCCGGTGGTCGTGGAAGGCCGAACGCGGGCGATCGTGTACGTCGACCGCGCCGATATGAGCAGGCCGTTCGCCGACACCGATCTGGCCTATGTCATCGCCGCGGTCGACCTGGCTTCTGCCGCGGTGGAGCTCGATGAGCTGCATGACCAGGCCCACGAGCTGGCCCGCGTGCGTGGACGCCTCGAAGTCGGGCGCGGGATCCAGGAGCTGCTCCTGCCCTCCCCGATCCCACAGCCCACCTGGGGGCAGGTGGCGGCACGCAATTACCCGGCCGAGCAGATGAGTGGTGATATCTATGATGTCGCCCTGGACCGGTCGGGCCGACTGGTCGTAATGCTCGCCGACGTGTGCGGCAAGGGTGTCCCGGCAGCGCTGCTGACCGCGGTCCTCCAGACCACGCTGCGCCTGTGCTTGGCTGGAGGCGAAGATCTGGGGGAGATTGTCGAGGGTGTCAACGCCGAAGTCGCGGCCCAGAGCCCGGTTGACTCGTTCATCACCATGGTCATCTGTCGTTGGTCGCCCGCCGGAGACGCGGTCGAGATCGCCAACGCCGGACATCATCCACCTCTATGGCTGAAGACCGACGGCACGGTAAGGCTGTTTCCCGAGCGAGTCGGACTGGCGCTGGGCATCAGCGATACCTGGAAGGGGGAGATCGTGCGCTTCGACGCGGACGACGTCGTGCTCATGGCCTTATACAGCGACGGGGTGGTCGAGGCTCAGGACGAAGCTGGCCAGCAGTACGGAGCGGAGCGATTCTCTCAAGTCTTCTCGCGGCTCGGGCCCAAAGCCGCCGAAGACATCGTCGATACGCTGGCCGACAACGTGCACGGGTTCTGCGGCCGAAACGACCCGGCCGATGACTTGACGCTGCTGGTTGTCAAACGCGAACCAGTCACACCGCGCACGTGACGTCTGCGTGGACTGAATTCACAGATCCGTATTGGTAGATGCAAAACCCGGTCAGAGCTCGCTCGACCGGCACGAACCCCGTCGGCACCACACTCCCGAACTGGTCGCCTCGGCACAAGGGCTGCGAGCACGAGGTGTGGAACTTGACCGATTGCAGAACCACATCCGACGCGTCGAGAATGTGAACCCAGGTGCTGCCCTTCACCTTCGTCTCCCGGTTCGTGCGAGTGGCTGGCGCGGCTATCCGCCTGCTTCGCTGTCAGATCACCGAGTCGTAATTGTCTTGGTAGTCTTCGTTGTCGGGGTAGAGGTCGAGGGCTTCGAGGAAGTCGTCGGCGGCTTGCTCATAGAAATCTCCGCCGAGCGACCGGTAGAACAAGCCACGCCGGTTGAACGCTTCGGCGAGGCTGAACTTGGCGGTCTCGTTGTCGTTGTCTAGGTCGTACGCGGCCTGGTAGGCGGTGATCGCCTGGTGGTGGTCGTAGGCGGCGACGCGTTCGTCGCCCCAGGCCAGAAAGGCGCTGATGGCGCTGTCCTTATAGCTGCTCTCGCTGGAGTAGACCTCGTAGGCGTGCTGGTAGGCGTAGGCGGCGTCCCTATAGTTGCCCTCGGCGAGGTACTGGTCCCCGAGCGTGTTCTGCGTCTCGGCCAGCTTGCGCTGGTAGGTGAGGTTCTCGGGGTCGAGGTCGTAAGCGGCCTGGAAGGCGACCAGCTCGTCGCCGACACTTTCACCCGCGGCTTCCCGCCGAAGCTCGAGCGTGCGGCCGGCGCTGTAGTAGGCGCTCGCGATCCGGCCGATGAGATCCTCGTCTTCGATCTCAGCGAGAAAGCTCTTGGCGAAGTTGAGCTCTTGGATGGCCCGGGCGGGGTCGCCGACGCGGGACCGGTAGAGCCCGCGGGCGAGGTATCCCTCGGCCAGGCCGCGGTTGACTTCCTCGCCGGTCGGGTCGAGCTGCTGGGCGGTTTGGAAGGCGCTCATGGCCCCGGACAGGTCGCCGAGCTCCAGCGCGTCGCGTCCGAGGGCGACGTGCGCGAGAGCTTCGTCCGCCTGGTAGAGCGGGTCGTTGTCGCTGAGCTGCGTGGCCAGGGCGAGTGTCTCGGCAGCCTGCTCGTGCTTGCCGAGCTTCAGCTCGGTCTGCCCCAGCAGATTACGCAGATAGGCCGCCTGCGGTGCGAGCTTGACCAAGGCGGCGAGCTCCATCTCGATCTGGTGGGCCTGGGTCTGGTCGGCGCTGCTGATCGCGAGCTGGTATTGCGCCAATCCCTGGGCCGCATCGCCCTCCGCGATCAGGTTCTTGGCCAGCAGGCTGCGGGCGACGGCATCGGACGGCGAGCGCCGCGTCAGCGAAACCAGCAGCCGCACGCCCTGGTCGCGTGTTTCGGTATTTGCGGTCAGCCGCCGGGCCTGCTCCAGCACGTACTCGTCGTCCTCTTGCAGGATCGTGGCATTGCTGGCGTCAGTGTCGAAGCCGTAATCCGGCGCGTAGTAATCTGCCTTGCGGAAGTAACCCTCGGCCTTCTCGTAATTGCCCAGGTCGAGCTCGATCGCACCGAGCGCGTGAATCGCGACGGCGTTGGTTGGGTTTTGCTTGAGCAGATCCTCGATCAGCTCGCGGGCCTCGTCGAAGCGCTCGCTGATCCGCAAGGCGGTGGCCTGCTCGATGATCTCCTGTTCGGCTTCAAGCCGTTCCGGGGAAAGCTGCTGCGTCACTGAGGTTTGAGACTGGATGGCAAGGCTCGCCAGATTGCTATAGTCGAAACTACTGATGCCACTCGTCGATGTTGATTCGCCCAAAGAGAGCAGCGTCGCCGGCCCGAAACCGGCGACGCTGCTTCCCGCGTCCGTCGATGCGGAGGGAGCGAAGACTGTTTCCAGGAGCGATGTGAGTCCGCCGTTGATGGTCGCAAACGTATCAATCTGCATCGCACGACCTTTCGTCCGCACCCTCCCTGCAGGCAAGCGTTCAATTCGATTGGCGGCTGTGCCAACCCAATCGCCTCAGCGGGATTGAAATTGCGGCCTGTCAGGATAGTCGCGGTTGTGGCAGCGATGCCAAGCCCTCACGCGTCTTACTACCGGACGTTCAGCGGGGATGGTCATCTCGATATGTTGGCGTTCTGCCGCTCGCCGATTAGCATCCCCGCGGGCTGAGCCGAGGTTGAGGAAAGCGTGATCAAGTCGAGTTACCGGTCGTTGTGGTTGGCCATGTGTTGGGGGTTGCTTGCGACTCACCCGGCCGGTCAAGCCCGTGCGGAACCGTCGGGTCTTGCCGAGCGCGTGTCCTTGAGCTACACGGTTGCGATCAAGTCGCCCGCGTCGCAGCGGGCCGAAGTGACCGCTGCGCTCACCGGCTTCGAGCCTTCTGAAACCGACATGCGGTGGAAGATGCAGCAGCGGTTCGCCTTTGTGCGCCTGCCGGAGCCGTTGCTGGACGGACCGGTTCGCGCGGTCGCGGGTGGTCGCTCGGTTTCCGTCGAGCGTGCCGGGCCCTATGAATGGAACCTGGCGGTCCGCGGGCAGCGCGAGATTACGTTGAGCTATGTGGTGCCATTGACTCATCGCACGCTGGATGCCGTTAGGGAACGCGACGCCTACGAATATCCGTACTTGGCGCCCGATCACGGACTACTGGTGACCCCCACGTTGTTCCTCTGCCCGCGGGACCTAGGGCCCCTGGATATCCGCGTGCGATTCGAACTGCCGACCGGATGGAAGGTTGTCAGCCCGTGGCGTGCAGTGGGTGAGCACGAGTTCGACCCGTGCCGCCGCGAGTCACTCCTCAACGACCTGGTCGTAATCGGAAACTGGCACACGTACGAGATTCGCGTCGGCGAATTCGTCGGCACGGTTGCCATCGCGCCGGGACAGCAGACCCTGGAAAAAACGGCCGTCGACCCGATCCGCCGAATCGTCGAATACGAACTGGAGCTGTTCGACCGACCCGCTGAGGGGCGCTACCTGTTTGTCTTTGGGCGTCCGGATACGCGCGGAATGGCCGGCTCACCGAAGACACATTCCATGACATTGAGCGTGGAGCCCAGGCTGGCGGAGCACGCGTCGAAGGGTTTGCCGCACCTGATCGCGCATGAGTTTTTCCACACCTGGACGGCGGCCCGGTTCGAGATGCCTGATGAGCTGCGCTGGGTCGGCGAAGGCTTCACCGACTATTACGCCTATCTCGTCGCCGCGCGTCTCGGGCTCAGCACCTGGGATGAGTTTGCCGCGACACTGGCCGAAAAGATGCGGAGCTGCGCCATCAACCCGCGGCGTGGCCGACTCGCGCTCAGCGCAGCGGGCAAGGACGTATTCTTCAACGACCGCGACGCCTACAACCTGGTCTACGACGGCGGCCTGCTGATCGCCGCGTGGCTGGATCGGGCCATCCGCGGGCAGGGTCGTGGAAAGACGCTCGACGATCTGATGCAGGTGTTCAACAACGATCCGCGCTGGACGAAGGCCGCCGCCACCCCGTCCCTGAAGCACTTTCTCGACGTTGCCGAGCAATTCACCGACCGGCCGACGGCGGCCACGCTCGAACAGTTCGTCACGCAGCCGTACGAATTCGACCCACTTCTTGCCTTTGCTCAATCAGGCGTGAGGATCCGTCGCGAAATCACGGCGCCCCAGGTGGACTTGCGGGCCAATCTCGATGGTACACGCGTGATCGATGTCGACGCCAGCAGCATCACGTATCGCGTCGGCGTGCGCGCGGGCGACCGCTTCGTCGAGATCAACGGCCAGCCGATCCACAACGCGCTCGAGGTGCGCGCGGCTTGGCGAAAGCCGGCCGACAACCGAATTCGCGTGACGCTCGAGCGTGACGGAAAGGAGCTCAAGCTGGATCAGCCGGTGCCGAGGATCGAGGAATTCATCGTGCCCACCGATCCGTGGCGCGAGCACGGCTGAAGTGACGTGACCTCCCCATTTGAGTCGGTCAGCTAGGGTTGCGCCTCCTCGTCCGGTCTTGAGTCTTCGCTTTCCGGTTGCCCAGAGGGCTTGTGCGCCCCTCCCGGCCGGGGTTCGGGCGCAAACGAGGTGCGGGCATCGAAAGGCAACTCATCCTTCACGGTCGGCTTCGCGACGGTGATGGCGGACAGCAGACGGGAAGGGTGACCGCCGGTTTGAAAGAGAATCAGCGCAACCACCGCGAGGATGACCACCGCGACGGTCGCCGTCAGGTGCCAGCGCGTGCTTCTGTGCTTGCTGATGGAGCGCGGCCGCTGGGCACGCCCGGGGCTCGCAGGTCGGCCGGTCGGCCGGGGCGCGAGATTCCCGTCCGCGCGCTGCGCGGAAACGGCGGCGGGCGGCTCGATTCCGTCTTGCACCAGGATCCGCCGAATGACATCGGTACCCCAGCGCTTCTCGATTGCCCAGTTGTATTCGCCGTCGTCGAGCCTGACCGGGGCTGCCGAACCGTTGCGATCTGGGCTGTGGGGCGTGTTCAGCCGGCCCCGCTGCAAGGCCACGGCGTGCACGCGCTCGCTGCGGGTGTACCGGCAGACCGCCTCGGCGACCCGCGCCTGGGTCTGCTCGAAACGCTCAGAGCGGGAGTCGTCGGCCTCGACGACACGCGCACCCAGCACCACGATCAAGCGGTAGACATCCCCCGGTTGCGTCTCAATCCCCATCGATCCTGGTCCCTAATGGACTTCGAGGCGCGCCGTTCGGACTCCGCGTCGGCGGGACTGCCCAAGCGCCTGCGAAGGGCGGGAAGCTTACCACAGCGGCCAGAGCGGGGAAAGTCAGCGCCCGGACTTACGCCGTGTCGGCCATAAGAATGGAAAAGCCGCAGCGACGGCCTGCTACAGCTTGATCTCAAAGCCGTGCTCGACGGTGTTGTTCGAGTCGTGCAGCTCACGGGTGCCGTGTTGCGAGAAGCCCATCGCGCGGTACAGGGCGTGGGCTTCGACAAAACGGGTGTCGGACCACAGGATCATCCGCCGTTTCCCGGCCTGCCGGGCCAGATTCATGGCCATCTCGGACAGTCGGCGCCCCCAGCCCTGGCGGCGCAGGCCGCGATGAACGTAAAGACAGCGGATCTCACCGGCGTCGTCGTGTAAGGCTAGCGCCACGGTCGCGAGAATTCGGCCCTCCTGCTCGATGATCCAGAAATCCCCGCCCCGCGCGCGGAAGTACCGGCCTGGATCCAGCAGGTGCCGGTCCTCATGCTCGGCATCGAGCACACAGCCATACTCGGCGAAGACTTCTGCGATCATCGCCAGAATGCCGGGCACGTCGTCCGCAACCGTCGGCCGCAGCGTCGGCATGGCGGCTCCTACCGCAGACGCTCTTCGAAGGTCGCGTCGTAAGCATTGCCGTTGTAGCGGTAGAACACGCAGCGTACACCGTCCGGTTCGACGTGGATCTTCACAAATGTGCTTCTGGCCCCCGGGTCGCCCTTGCCGCGCGCGTGCCCGCCGTCGATCTGCCACACGCCGTTGATCTTCGCCACCGACGCGTTGTGCGAGTGGCCGCAGAGATAGGCGACGACGTTGTGTTCACGCAGCAGCGTCCAGAAGCGGTGATTGTTCTGCTCGTACTTGTCGAGCGAATCGCCGCGGTGGCGCACGCGGCCGCTGTCGAGGTCGGGGATCGAGACCACGGGCTCGTGCCCGGTGACAAACACGTACGGCTTGTGGTTGGCAGCCAGGTCGGCCGCCAGCCAGTCGTACAGCGCGGGGACGACGTCGCCGTCGGTGCCGCCGTCGCTGGTGCCGTCGTAGTACTGGTTGAGCACTACGAAGTGGGCGTTCCGGTAGTCGAACGAGTAGCAGGTCTCCTCGGCCCCGGGCGGGCCGCCGCGGACGATTCCCGGCAAACTCTTGCCGCCGCGGTTGTATTCCCGCACGTACTGGATGAACTCGGGTTGGTCCAGTTCGTGGTTTCCCACCACGGGGTACATGACGTATTCCGGACCGAGCACGGCATCGAGCGTCGCACGGGCACGGTCAGGTGGGTCGAGATCGCCGGGGATAATCATGAACGCCCCCGGGCCGATGTCGCGCAGCGCGGTGCAGACGCCCTCGAAGTACTCCGGCCCGGAGTACTCCGGCAGCGTGTAGGCGCGCATGTCGGTGGTGACGTCGAAGTGGAACCCGCGCGGCGGCGCGCAGCCCGAAGCGAGAATCAGAGCGACCGCCGCGACCGCCGCGTGCCAGACGCGCAATCGATTCAGCATGGTTTGCTTTCCAATGTAGTCTCGGCCAACACGTCTCATCCTTGAGGCATGGTAGACACTGTCTCATCGCGCTGTCAAAACGATCGCCCGCGGGATCGGGAGTTGGCGGCCCTTTGGATAGCTCGCCGGCCGTCACGGCAGTTGGCACGTCTTCCGGGTAGAGGGAAGGCCCGGGCAAGGGGTGGTCGGCCCGGCGATGTCGCGACGTCGTCCGGATACGCCGCCCCCCTTGCCGGCCTGAGCTGATCGAGCAACGCGATCGCCGCCCGGTGGGCCGGCGCTGCCGGGAACGCTCCGCTCGCGGTTGGACGAGCGTCGACCGTCAGCTTGAGACTTTGTCCCCGCAGTAAACCACCACGCCGCCGAAGTTCAACGGCTTCGCAGTCACCCGCGCGAAGCCCTCCCGCTCGAGTCGTTCGACCATCGCCTCACGCCGCTCAAACGTGCGGATCGAGCTGGGCAGGTAGCGATAGGCGCCGGTCTGGTCTCGGCTGATCAGCGCCGCCAGACCCGGAAGAACGCGCTCGCAATAGGCCCGATAGGCCCAACGCAACAGCCGGTTTTCCGGCAACGCGAATTCCAGAATCACGACCCGACCGCGGGGGCGCAGCACGCGCTGCATCTCCCGCAGGCCCGTGGGCAGATCCTGGAAGTTGCGCACGCCGAACGCGCAACTGATCGCGTCGACCGTCTCGTCCGCCAGCGGGAGACGTTGGGCGTCCGCGCGTACGAGCTGGACCCGCGTTCGAAGACCATCGTAATGACCGTGGGCGAGCATCCGGCGCGCGAAATCGACGCCGAGGATTAGCTTGGGCGGCGGGGTGCGCGCGGCGAACGCGCGGATCATGTCGCCCGTGCCGCAGCAGATGTCGAGCACCACGTCGTCGGCTTGGGCAGGCGCGGCGGAGATTGCCTCCTGTCGCCAGGTTGCATCGCGGCCGAGGCTGACGACGCGGTTGATCCGCTCATACGTGGGGGCGATTGCGTCAAACATCGCCCGCACGCGTGCGGCCTTATCGCGCCGCGCGTGCGGATTCCGCAGGGTGTCTCGATCCCACGCGGCGAGTTGTGGTGCTGACGCCCGACCCGGTCTCATAAGAGCCTGCGTATCATAAGCACCGGGCGGAATCAACGGGTGACAGAAAATGCGTCATCAAATCCCACGGGCTTGCCAGCTGCCGGTACCCCGGAAAGGCGAGTTGAAAAATGAACGGGCACCCCAGGACATCTGCGCCCCGGGAGCGCCCGTCACGATATCGGTTTCAACCTCCACCTTTGCCGGTGGGAGAGATTTGCTAAAACCCAGTTTCAAAGTGGGTGGCCCCGGCCGTTCCCGACCTAACGCTCACAGGCGCCGCCGACGGGAGTGCGGCCCCCGGGCCTCCCAGGGTTTAGCGTATCGGTTCTAGCAAATGATTCTCCCGTATCGTACAACGCAGGGGTTGATCCGATACGAATATATCAGCTCCAGTATAGCTTCCGATCGGCCGGATGGCAGCGGCGAATTCACCAAGAATATCTGGTTGTCACAATTTCATACCTCTTGCGCATTTTGCTCTTGACTTTTCATCGTGGCGCGCAACTTGCTGCAGACGGTGGCTCAGCGCGGTGTGAAGGGACGCGGCGGCTCGGTCGGTTCGGCCAGCTCGTCCACCTGCCAGAATCTGAGTGCGTCCCGTGCCAGATCCAGCGTCGCCACGGTGCGCGGGCGGGCGCGTTCCAGCGCGCCGGGGTTGATCATGCGCACGTGACCGATGCGTGTCTCGGCCGCCACGTGCGCGTGCCCGTACAGGAGGTAGTCAAATCCGCGCGTCATGCTTTCGAAGGCGGCGTGGTCTTGGTGTCGGATGGCGCGGATCAGGCGGTTGAAGTGCGGCTCGTGCCCATGGTAGACCGCGATCGTACGGCCCGCGATCTCGATCTCCAGCGGGATCGCGTCGGGTACGTGCAGGCCGAGCGATTCGGCGTAGTGCATCAGTGCGGGGTCAAGCCCGTCGATGTTGCCCGGGACGAACCAGGCTTGTCGCCCGGCCAGCTCGTCGAGGACCGCCTCGCCACCGATGTCGCCGCAGTGCACGAACGCCTCGGCCCCGACCCGTTCCAGCAGCGCGATAGCAGACGCCGTCCGCTGACGGAAGCCATGCGTGTCTGAGAGAATTCCGAGAATCACGTTGCCAGGTCCATCGGCGCCGGCAGACGGCCGAGTTCTCACGAGCGCAGAGTGCTAAGAAAGTCGGGCAAATCGTCGTAGGCCTGCATGCGCTCGAGCAAGGTCAGCATTTGCTTGGCCGGCGGCAGGTCGTGCAATTGTCGCCGCAGCATGTTGACCTTGTTGAGCACATCCTCGGACAGGAGCTTCTCCTCCTTGCGTGTTCCGGAGAGTTGCAGGTTCATCGCCGGCCAGATGCGCAGGTTCGCCATGTCGCGATCGAGGGCCAGCTCCATGTTGCCGGTGCCCTTGAACTCCTGAAAGATGAACTCGTCCGCCCGGCTGCCGGTGTCGATCAGGGCGGTTGCGATGATGGTGAGCGAACCGCCGCCCTCGACGTTGCGAGCCGAGCCGAAGATCTGCTTGGGTTCCTGCAACGCGCGGATGTCGAGCCCGCCGGTCATCGTCCGCCCGCTGCTGCGGATGTAGTTGTTGAACGCCCGTCCCAGCCGCGTGATCGAATCCAGCAGAATCACGATGTGCCGGCCGTTCTCGACCAGCCGCCGGGCCCGCTCGATCACCAGCCGCGCCACCCGCACGTGCGATTCGATGTCCAGGTCGTTGCTCGAGGCGATCACCTCGCCGCGCACGTTGCGGCGCATGTCGGTGACTTCTTCCGGACGCTCATCGATCAGCATCATGATCTGATGCACGTCGGGATAGTTGACCGCGATGCCGTGCGCCATCTGCTGCAAGAGAATCGTCTTGCCGGTTCGCGGGGGCGCGACGATCAGCCCGCGCTGCCCACGACCGATCGGCGTGAACATGTCCACCACGCGCATCGTCGCCGGCCCGCCCTTGGTGTTGAAGTGCAGGGCTTCGGTCGGGTCGATCGCGGTCGTCTCGTTCAGGGGTGTCGGCGGGAGCCAATCCCCGACGGCGATGCCGTCGATCTGCTCGATGCGGCTCAGCCGGCGAGAGCCCTGGCGCTTCCTGGCGGATTCAAGTGAGCCAGCCAACAGCTCCCCGCCGCGCAACCCCAGTTTGCGGATCGCCTCGGCCGAAACGACCGGGTCAGTGTCGCGCGGGATCAGGTGGCGCTTTACGTCGCGCAGAAACGAGTTGGACCGCGTGCACAGCTCGAGCACGCCCTCGATCAGCTTCGCTTGCCCGTCTGCCGGGGCGTCAGGTTTCTCTTGCGTCATCGTGTCCCAGGCCTCCTGCCCATTTGCCAAAGCATTATGATCACGCGCGCACGACCGTGTTCGCCAGCGTGCCGATCCCCGCGATCTCGATTTCGATCCGGTCGCCCGCCTTCAGAAACACCGGCGGCTGGCGGGCGAAACCGACGCCTTCCGGCGTGCCGGTCAGGATCACCGTTCCCGGCAGCAGCGTGAACTGCTGCGACAAGTAACTCACCAGCTCGGCGCACGAGCGCATCATATTCCCGGTGTTCGACTCCTGCATGACCTGCCCGTTGAGTCGGCTGCGGATGCCGCAATCGTCCGGATCGAACTCGTCCGCTGTCACCAGCCACGGGCCCAGCGGACAGAAGGTGTCGAACCCCTTGCCGCGCGACCACTGCTTGTCGTTGCGCTGGCAGTCGCGGGCGGAAACGTCGTTGGCACAGGTGTAGCCCAGGACGTGTTCCAGCGCGGTCTGCTCCGATACGTGCCGTGCGGTTCGGCCGACCACGATTGCCAGTTCCGCTTCAAAATCGACCTCGTCGGGAGCGCTCGCTGGCAGGATAATCTCCCCGCCCGGCGCGAGCAAGGACGTCGTCGGCTTGAGAAACACCAGCGGCTCACCCGGCGTCCGGGCTCCGGTCTCGGCGATGTGCGCGCGGTAGTTCCGCCCGATCGCCAGGATGTTCGGCGGCTCGACCGGCGGCAGCAACCGGTCGACCACCAACGGTTCATCAGCGAATTCCAACGGGCCGAAGGGGTCACCCACAAGAGGCTGGCCGGTGTGCTCGTCGACCAGCCGACCGGCGTAGGTCTGCCCATCGGAACTGACGAATCTGGCGACGCGCATTTGGAACCACACTCCTGCAGCCGCCTGCATCTCCGCCCGGTTCTGCATAAGCGGTGCCATGACCGGACTGACGTCCCGTCGGATCAACGTCCGGGTTCGCTGAGCGCGCCCGGCGGTCTAGTAAAAGACCGTAATGATCAGGTGCGGATCGGCGTGCTTGCCTTCCACCACGCCGATGTCGCTCAACGCGAATTTGATCTCGATGTCCTCGTGCTCGTCCACCCACTCGTTGATCTGTTCGTTCAGATTCGCGAACGAGGCGTCGGTCATCTTACAGTGGAACGTGCGGCAGCGCGTCGCCGCCCGGGTGTCATGCAGCAGGGCGCGCTTGAACTCGTGCTCGATACCTCGGGCGAGCATCTCGGCCCCCGAGAACCCGTGAATCTGCGTCGAGGGGCCCGGGCGGACGCTTGGTTGGCCCTCGTCCACCAGCGCGATCGGGACCTCGATCGGGTCATACTCGCCGCCGGTCACCGGCTCGGGCTTCTTCTCGGCCGCCAGCTTCGCCTTGGCCGCCTGGACGCACTTCGGGCAGAGCAGTTTGCCCTTATACCGGACCGCGGAATGGTTCAGGAAATCCTCCCGCTGGATAGTCATGCCGCATTCGTCACAAGTCCGCAGTTTCTTTGGCTGGCCGGACACGCCGCTCTCCTCTTCATACTGGTCTCGGCCGGAGGCTGACGGGCTGTGCCGGCCGATGCTGGTACCATACCGTCGGCCCACGTGCGGCCGCAAGCCGCCCGGTCAACGCCGCGGCAATCCGACGCAGCGGACGTAGTGTACCGAAAGTCGGCGCGGCGGCCGAGTACCTCGGCCTCAGCCTGGCGCGACGGGGATCGTTGACGGAGCGGTCGCTGCGCCAATGGTATCACCTTGCAGAGAATCGGTAGATCGTTACGTGATGGTACCGCTCGTCCGGTCGCAGGATGCACGATGGGAACTGTGGCTTGTTGGGCGAGTCCGGGAAGTGCTGCGTCTCGAGGCACAGCCCGGAGCGGCGTCCGTAACGCTTTCCGCCCTTGCCGATGTCGTTATCGTTCAGGAAGTTGCCGCAGTAGAACTGCACGCCCGGCTCGGTGGTGAGCATTTCCATGAAGCGGCCGCTCTTCGGATCATAGAGCGTGCCGACCAGACGCAGCTTGCCGTCCCAGCGGCTGAAGACGAAGTTGTGGTCGTACCCGCCGCCGTACTTGATCTGCCGGTCGTCCGCGTCGACGCGCGCGCCGATGGGCATCGGCTTGGCGAAGTCGAACGGCGTGCCCGCAACCGGCCGCAGCTCACCGGTGGGAATCAGTGCTTGATCGACCGGCGTGAAGTGGTCGGCCGCGAGCATCAACTCGTGCCCGAGGATGTCGCCGTTTCCGGCGCCGGCGAGATTGAAGTAACTGTGGTTTGTCAGGTTGATCGGGGTGGGCTTGTCGGTTGTGGCGCTGTACTCGATCCGAAGTTCATCGTCGTTCGTCAGCCAGTAGCAGACCGTGGCATCGAGGTTGCCCGGATAGCCTTCCTCACCGTCCTTGCTGCTATAGCGGAGCTTCAGGCCCACCGCGTCGCCCCGCATCAGCGCTTCGGTGTCCCAGATGCGGTATTCGAAGCCGCCGTCGCCGCCGTGAAGGTGATTCGGCGGTCGGTTCTGCGTGAGTTGGTAGCTGTAGCCGTCGATGGAGAACTTTCCGCCGGCGACGCGATTTCCGTAGCGGCCGACCACGGCGCCGTAGTGGCGTTTGTCGC
>CAZDTB010000055.1:14647-15577 GCA_964508075.1 uncultured Planctomycetales bacterium | reverse complement strand
CTCAACAACACTCTGCGCTCTCCGCGCTCTCTGCGGTATGAATAGTCCGGGTTAGGCTCATAAACACAGGTGAAAGCCCCCGGCATCGGTGATGCCGAGGGCTTCGGAGGTCGGACTCAAGCTTCATGAGCGTCGTTCACCGCCTTACTGGTGCATGACGGTGAGCACGCCGGGACCGCTCTCGTTGGCGTAGCCACCCACCTCGATCAGGTAAATATGCTCCGGCATCGCCTGGAAGATGATCTCCGATTGCAGACCACAGGAGTCGTCGTTGCACTCGATCATCGGCGGCAACGGGTCGCACGCGCAGCCGTCGTAGACCGCCAGCATCGTGTCGTACGCGCTACCGCAGGTTGACACGTAGACCGTCCCGCCGAACGGGGAGCCGAAGCAGTACCAGATGTTCGGGCTGGTCATGCACTGGCCCTCGCCGTCGAACGTGGCTGGCGAGGTGTCGAACGGCAGGTCGACCACATCCAGGGTCGGTATGGCGTCCCAACAGTTGTCGTTCTCCACGTCGCCCGGGCACTGGAACGGCGGATCGCCGAAACAGTCCTCGCCTGCGTACCACTCGCCGCCCATGGCAGCACACTCAGGCTCCTCGATGGTCGCCACGCATTCCATCTCGACGCAGCAGGCCCCGAGCTGTTCCTCGCACCCGCCGCCGACCGCGACGGTGTCCTCGTAAGCGTGGAAGTTGTAATTGGCAGCCACGAGTTCGCCGTTCAGCTCGATCTCGTAGTAGCCTTCACCGTAGGCGCAGCAGATGCCGTCGCCGAAGGAATCGTAGATCGTGAAGTCATAGCAGCGGTCGGACTCGACGCAGATCTCCCACTCGTAGAGGGTGTTGTTCTCGTCCGGGTCGCCACCGGCGTTGTTGGCGTCGTTGTCCACCTGCACCGGCACGCCGAGCCGCTCCTGGAGCACCTC
>CAZDTB010000055.1:0-14637 GCA_964508075.1 uncultured Planctomycetales bacterium | reverse complement strand
CACCCTGCTCGTACAGATCCCAGGTGGTCTCGCTGGCCCAGTTATCGGTGAAGATGCGGATCAGGAGCGTGTCCTCGGGACAACCCTCCTGAGGGCACTCGAACGGCGGATCGCCGAAGCAGTCTTCGCCCTCGAACCATTCGCCGCCGAGGTCAATACACTCGACCTCGCCGATGGTCCCCACGCACTCCATCTCCACGCAGCAGGCCCCGAGCGGCGGCTCGCAGCAATCTCCGTAGACCGAGAGCAGTATCGCTAGATCGGCCAGGCCTACGCACCCGTCCTCGTTCAGGTCTGCCCAGGGGTCGTAACATGGGTCGTCCTCACAGCAGCCGTACACCGCCAGCAAGGCCGCTAGATCGGCCAGGTCGGTGCAGCCGTCGAGGTCGACGTCTCCTCCGTTGCAGCCGCCGGGCGGGACGGGCGGGTTGCGGAAGTACAGGACCGGCGAGCCCTGTGTCCCGGCACAGTAGACCACGTGCATCATGCCCTCTTCGTCCACGCCGATGTCGGCCTGCGGCGAGTGCGCCGGCACGGGCGTGAAGATCAGCGTCTCGGTGCCCGGACCGGTCGACTCGAGCAGGAACTCGTCGCGGATGTAGACGTTGGCGGCGTTGGGCGTAAAGGCCCCGCTGGTGTCCATCTCGGGCCCGTGGGTGTTTCCGAGGCCGAGCATGACCGTCCCGGCACCGAACGCCGCGCCCGAGTTCCGGCTGATCCGTTGCGCCGGCCCGGTGGGCGGAGCATTGTTCCGGTCGACGAAGACATCCTGTTGCCAGGCCGCGACCGCCACGTGGCTGAAATCACCCCAGGTTGCGGCGGTCCATAGCGGCGGCGTGAGCGGAGGCAGCCAGGTCCCACCGCTGGTGGTGCTCCGGATGAACTCGACGGTCTGAATCAGAAGCGGGAAGGGAACCTGGTTGATCCAGGTGATGTACACGTTCTCGCCCCAGGCATCGATCTTCGGGCAGACCTCCTCGATCGATTCACCGTTGTTGGTCAGGTTGACCGGCGTGGTCCAGCTACCGGCCGCGCCGTTGGCAGTGTTCCGGCTGAAGAGCAGGTCGTACTGGTTGGCCTTGATCCAGACCACGTAGACCTTGTCTTGGTAGACAGCCACTTCCGGGTCGTAGCCACGGTTGGCTCCCGTGCCGATGATGTTCGGAGCCCCCCAGCTTCCGGGCACGCCGTTGTTGGTGCTGCGTATGTGCATGATCGTGCCCACTTCGTCCACGTGCCCGCGCCACACGACGTGCACGGTTGACTCATACACCTCGACCACCGGATGGAAGCAGGTGCCGCTGTGGAGCGTCTGGATTGGGCCCCAGGTGACGCCGCTGTTGAGGCTGCCGCGGTAGAGCAGGTCGTCCCCGCCGGCGTCGCGCCACACGCAGTGCACCTTGCTTCCATCGACGGCGATGCGCGGGTAGAGCCAGTCGTCGGTGGGCGCGGAGATCACAAAGGGTGGTCCCCAGCCGCCACCGCCGCCGCCAACCAGGTAGCGGTAGTAGTAGATGTTTCCGCCCGACTCGCAGACGACGTGCATGTCGCCGGCGTCGTTGGCCCCAATGTCCGGGTCGTCGCCGCTTCCGATCTGCGTTTCCGTGCCGGGTCCGGTGGAAACAAAGAGGTCGTCATAGCGGCCGTAGACGCTGCACCCGTTGGTGGTAAAGGCTGCGGTGGCGTCGATCTCGGGCCCGTCATCACACCCGGCCCCGAGCCAGATGTTGCCGCCGAAGGCCACTCCTGAATTTGCGCTCACCCTCTGGGCGGGCCCGTTGGGCGGGGCATTGTCCCGGTCGACGTAGACGCCCAACCCGTCCGCCGCGATCGCGACGCAGCCGAACGTGGTGATGGGCGCGGTCCAGAGGGTCAGCTTGGCGGCCCAGGTGCCGCCGTTGTCGGCGCTGCGCTGGAAGTAGGCATAGTCGCTACTGGTGCCCTGGTCACGCTCGGTCCAGGCAATATACACATTCCCGCCAGCGGCGGCGATCCGCGCGCAGCGCTCTTCGATCGTGCTGTTGGTCAGGTTAGTCGGGGTCTCAAAATCTTCGCCATTCGAGCTCCAGGTGTAGTAAAGATCGTAACTCGGAGAGTACGTGAGCCAGATCACGTACACGCTGGCTCCGTCGGCCGCCACGTCCGGCTCGTAGGCACTGCCCCCGCCCAAGTTAGTTGGGCCGGTGAAGTTCGTGCCATTATTCGTGCTGCGGAACAGGTAGATGTTGTGGTTCTGCCCGCGGTAGACGATATTGACGTACTGTCCCGAGGCCGCGATGGCCGGCTCGTGCACGACACCGGTGGTTGGCAGCGTGACGGCCGGATCCCAGCTATCCCCACGGTCGGGGCTTCGCAGATACTGGAGCGTGCTTACGCCTTCGTCATAGTAGACGACGTGCACGTAGTCTCCCGAGACCGCCACCCGCGGATAGCCCCAGATGTTCCCACTGGTGATCAGGAACGGCCCCTCCCAGCTCTGCGCTTGCGCGACGGGTACAAAGAGCAGCGTTCCCAGCGCCAGGCCCAAGAGGGCCAGCGTTTTCACGCCTGCCGACAAGTGATTCTCCAAGTGTCGCCTCATGCGACAGAACTTGTCGCAGAACACCGGTTGATTTCGTGTCGTAAACATGGTTCGTCTCCTTGAGTGAGCTTCCCAATCCTTGCCGTTGTCCTACCGGCTGGGGCCGGGGCGTGAACGAGGTAGCACTCGCATTCACGCCTGACCGGCCTCGCCAGCCGACGGACCACGCGGCCCGTCAAGGTTCCAATCGCAAACGCGACCGGGAGACGACGCGCTATTTCGGGTTTTTCTCAGGGTTGGGAGGTGGGAGCGTCGGGTTGCGAGGCAGGAGCGTCAGTTGGCAGGGTTTCCAGGCGCCATTGGGCCAGCTCGAATTCGTTCATCGGGACCGCCTGACCGATATCAGGGTCGAACTGCACGCCCGTCTCGAGGCACTTCTCGAACCACTGGCGTGCCTCGGCTTTCTGGTCCGCCAGCAAACAGGCCTCGCCGGCGTAGTAGTAGGCCTCGCAGAGCTGCTCCGGATTGTCGCGCCCCTCCGGACCGGCCACCAGCTTCTCGGGAGTGATCTTGCCGGCTAGGCAGCGGAGAATGCGACGTATCCAGGCTTGATCGGCGTCGCGCACCGCGGCGTCCCATAACCGCTGCGCTTCCTCGTCCTGGTTCAGGTTGCGCAGGATGATGTAGCTGCGCACGTCGGAGTAGCTCACCCGGCCAAGCAAAATGCGCACCTGCCGGTAGTCCGCCAGCGCCTCGTCGGTCCGGCCCAGGATCCATAGCGGCGTGGCGCGCTGGTAGATCTGCCAGACGTCCGCGGGACCCGGCCTTGCCCCATTGATCAACTCGCTGTAACCCGCGATTGCCCGCTCGTACTCCCGTAGACCGCGATAGGCATGAGCGCGGTAGAGCTGTGCGATGCCCCCGTACGCATCGGCGGCACTGGTCTCCATGACGCGTGTAAACTCCTCCACGGCCTCGCGAAAGCGACCTTGCCGGGCACGGACGCACCCCTTGAAGACGGTCCACTCTCCACTGGGCTCGCCTAGCTCGATCAGTCGGTCGGCACCCTGGCAGGCACCCTCCGGATCCCCGAGCGCATTGCGCAGCCAGGTTAGACGGTTCCATGCCAGGACATGCGTCGGCTCGCGCTGCACCGCTTCCTGCGCGCAATGCAGCGCGTGCTCTCGGTCAAGCGTGGCGAAGGAGCGCAGGTACCAGGCCTCGGCGGTGTCCGGCGCCTCACGCTCTACCTGGGCCTGCAACTCGTCCCCCCGCTCGGCCTCGCCGGCCGCGTGCTTCACGTCGGCCAGCAACGCCCGGGTCGCCCAATTCGACGGGTGGTGTTGCACCGATCGCTCGAGAAATGCGATGCCCTGGTTGCGCGTTTCCTCCGCGCGATACAGCGCCTGAGCCCAGACCAGCAGAACCTCCGGAGGCTGCGGGCGTCGCGCCCATAGATCCTGGGCCTCCCCCAGTAGGCGGTCCCCGCCCTCGTACTCCAACACGCGCTGACAGCGCAGCGCATCATGGCGAGTCCTCGCCAGGGCACGCTGCCGACTCCAGGACCTGCCTGCCAGCCCAATCAGCACGAGTATCACTGCCGTTACGCCTACCGCGAGCGGCACTCGGTGCTTGCGGATCTTCTTGCTGAGAATGTAGAGGCTGCTCGGCCGCCGCGCCAGGATTGGATCACCCTCCAGGTACCGGTGAATGTCCTCGCCCATTTCCTGTGCCGACTGATAGCGGCGTTCCTTCTCCTTCGCGAGGGCCTTGAGAATGATCGTCTCCAGCTCGCCGTCCACCCGGTTCGATAGCGAACTCGGCCGAGTAGGCGGCGTTTCCAGAATACGCTCGATGATCTGCGAGGGCCGGCCTGCGGTATCGAACGGCAACGACCCGGTCAGCGTCTCGAACAGCATCACACCCAGAGCATAGACGTCCGTCCGCGCGTCAATCTCTTCGGGCGCGCCGACCGCCTGCTCCGGAGATAGGTAGAACAACGTTCCCAGCACCTGTCCGGGAAGCGAGACGCATGTGCTGGAGACGTCGCCGGCCTCAGCCTGGTCCGTGGCCTTGGCCAAGCCGAAATCCAGGATGTGCGGGTCTCCAGCATCGTCGACCAGCACGTTACCCGGTTTCAAATCACGATGGACCACGCCGGTCCTGTGCGCGTACTCGACCGCCTCGCATATACGTTCAAACAGCTTCAGCGTCGCGCGACGGTCCGCCTCTGATTGCGACAGGTAGTGATCGAGGCGGACGCCCGCCACGTAGTCCATCGCGTAATAGCGCTGCCCTCCACCCACCTCCCCGCTCTCCAGGACCCGGACGATGCTCGGGTGCTGGAGACGGGCGGCCAGCTCCACTTCCCGCTCGAAGCGCCGAAGCGTCGATGCTGAGGCAAACGGGCCGGCCAGCATCACTTTCAGCGCGACGACGCGCTTGGTCGACACCTGCAGTGCCTTGTAGACGACCCCCATCCCCCCGCGCCCGATCTCCTCGATCAGCTCATAGCCTTCGATAGTCGGGAATTCGCGGGCGCCGCCGGCGTCCTGCTCGGTCAGGGTGCCGCTTCCCGGCGTGCAGGCTCTGTCGATCAGCGGCACTCCCGCCAGGTACGCCCGCAACTCCTCGGCCGCTTCCGGGTGCTCGGCCACAAAAGCCTCAGACGTGAGGTCTTCGCCGGCTTGTCGGCGATCGAAGAACTCGTTTACCAGCCCGGAGATGCGCTGGCTGGGCTCCGGATTGTCTTGCGGGGAGGACGGATTCATACCCCGTCTCCACCTTCAGGCACGGAATTGCCGCCTACTTGGCTGCCAAAAGCGGATCGTAGTCCGTGGACGGCCCGTCCGCAAATCACGTCGCCTGCCTGCCGGGTCGGCGGTATCATAGCAGCCCGAGACGGTTCGGGTCTCCAAATGCGCCAGGCGGTCGCGGCATGATGGAGCAGAGCCAGAGCGAGGCGTGGGTTGCAGCCGCCCAGCGCGGCGATCGGCTGGCCCTCGCCAAGCTCCTGACCACCTGCCATCCGGGACTGCGGTCGCGGGCCGCGGCGGGGATGGATGCCGCGATGAAAACCAAGGGCGGCCCCGATGACATCCTCCAGGAGGTCTACCTGGACGTCGCCCGCCAGATTCATCAGTTCGAGAATCGCGGACCCGGCTCCTTCCTGAACTGGGTGCATGCCATCCTGAACAACAAGCTGATCGATGCCCGGCGGGCCGCCCACTGTCAGGTGCGCGACGCCGGGCGCGAAGTCCGGGCCCACGGTGCCGACGACGATTCGTATTGGAATCTGCTCGAGAATCTCTACGCCGAGTCGGGCACGCCCAGCCGGGTTGTCAGGCGGGAGGAAGCTCTGAGGGCCTTGCTGTCCTGCCTCTCCGACGTGTCCGAAACGCACCGCCAGGTGATCCAGCTACGGTTCCTGGAAGGGCTTTCGGTCGACGAGGTCGCTACCCGGCTGGGCAAGACCGACGCCGCCGTGGTCGCCCTGAGCAAACGGGCACTGGAAGCGCTTCGCAGGTCTATGGATCAGCTTGGGGAATTCACCCGTGGCGCATAAGCCGAAGACCCCGCGCAATTCGGCTACAGTCAATTAGGAACCAAGAGCGCCGAACAATACCCCCCCTCCCTCGTAGGGAGGGGCCAGGGGGAGGGGTTTTGACAGCGGCCCTGGGCAGCAGATTCGGCTGTGCTGATTCCGATGCGGAGGTGTTCTGACCGACAGACTGTCGGCGTCTAGCCGCGGGGGCGTCACGTGGAACCGCACTCAGGTGCCGCGGCGTAATTCGACACGCCGGAACCGCGATCCCTGCGGCCCGCGGCCGGAACCGTCAACTGACGTTCGCAGTTTTCTCCTCCGCACTTTGGACATGGAGCCATTTCTCCCATCCGTGGAACCAGCTCCTCGAATTCGAAGCCACACCCTCGACAGCGAAAAGCGTAAATCGGCACGTGACTTTGCTCCAGACTATTCGTATGCGGGCTGGTTCCGGCGTTCGCGCGGCCGCGTTAGCCGGTCAGATGCCTCCGACGTTGATTATATCGTCTAATTCCGATCGCGCCCCCAGCCGTCTCCCCGCTACTTCGCGGCGGACCACACGCAGGATGAAGACGCTCACAGAAAATCGGCGATGACTCGATCCCCCAGCAGCAGCCCGCTCCGGGTCAGCCGAATCTGTGTGTCGGTCACTTCGAGCAGTCCCCGCCGGCCATGCCGTTTCACCGCCTCGGCAAAGAACCTGACCGGGTCGTGGCCGTAGCGCTGCTCGAAGCGGCGGCGGTCGATGCCCTCGGTCAGACGCAGCTCGAGCATCGCCGTCTCGCGGGCCCGCTGCTCGTCGGAGCGACGCTCCTCCTCGATTCGCGGGCTGTGCCCCCCCAGCACCGCCCGGGTGTACTCTGCGACGTCGGCGACGTTCTTGTAACGCACTCCGTCCACCAGCCCCGCCGCCGCCGGCCCGATCCCCAGGTACGGCTGGTTGTGCCAGTAGGCGAGATTGTGGCGGCATTCGTGCCCAGGGCGCGCAAAGTTGCTGATCTCGTAATGCACGTAGCCGGCGGCTGTGAGCACGTCAATCGCCCGCTCGTACATCGTTGCATCGAGATCCTCGTCAATCCGCCTGACGGCACCAGCCTGAAGGCGTTCGAACAGTGGCGTGCCCGGCTCGAACGTCAGGCTGTAGCACGACAGGTGCTCGGGCTGCAAGGCCACCGCCGCCTCCAGGCTCGCGATCCACGACTCCAACGTCTGCCCCGGAATCGCAAACATCAAATCCAGATTCACCTGTCCAAGCCCCACTCGGCGACAAACGGCGACCGTCTCGGCCACCTGCTCCGGCCGATGGCTGCGCTCCAGCACAGTCAGATCCGCGGGGTCAAACGACTGGGCTCCGATCGACACACGGTTGACCCCCGCGGAGGCCAGCAGCTCGGCAATCTCGGGCGTGACCGTCGCAGGATTGGCCTCGACCGTGAATTCCAGCGCATTTCCGGGCCGGGCCAGCTCGCCCAGCCGCCCCAACAGCCGACGCAGCTCCATCGCCGGCAGGGTCGTCGGCGTCCCACCCCCGACAAAAACCGTTTCTACCGCCAGATCCCGACGGTCGGAACAGTCATCGAGCTCGCGTAGCAGCGCGTCCACCAGCGGAGCGACCAGCTCCTGCTCGGGCACGATCGAGTAAAAATCGCAGTAGCCGCACAACCGCCGGCAGAACGGAATGTGTACGTAGGCGGCCCGAATTGGCTCAGACGTTGTCATCGCGGCCCACTTTGCATAGCATACGGAGGACGTACCGGGCCTTGATGATAGCAGGTTCGACCGGGTCAGACCTCCGCGGCCGGGCAGACGACACGCAAAAGGAAATGAGCATGGATGTCGTTCTGGTTATGTTCAAAGACGACGAGCGACGTGAGTTTCCCATCGGCTCGAAGAGAACCATCCTCGGACGCCGTCCCGACTGCGATCTCCGCATCCCAACCCGTGACGTTTCGCGCCGACACTGCGAGATCGGCCCCGGTGAGAAGCGGAGTGAACTGGTCGTCCGCGACCTCGGCAGCTCCAACGGAACCTACGTAAACGACAAGCGCGTCGCCGAAACCATGCTCAAACCTGGCGATCGGCTGACCGTCGGCCCGGTCACCTTCGTCGTTCGAATCAACGGCGAGCCTGCCAAGATCAAGCCCCAGGACGCCGCGCCCAGACTGGAAGAATCCGCAGAAGCGGTCGTGCCGGTGCAGGCGGACGGCGTCGACACGAACGACATCCTTGATCTGGGCGACATCGATTTCGAGTTCGACGACCCCACCTCGGCCGTCGAAGCCATGCTCGACGAAGAGGATGAGGAAGACAAACAGAAGTAGTCTCCGGCCCACTCACGTCCCCTCCGGCAGTGTCAAGCGGAAGGAATCCCTTGACCCCAACTGAAGAGTTCGCACCTCCCAGGATACTCCGGCGTCGGCGACGACGGTGGCGCCTGCTGCTCGTGGTGCTGCCGCTCGTTGTGCTCGCGGCGGTCTTGTGTGTCGGGGCAGCGCTAACCTGTCAGCCGGCTTGGTACCAACCCCGCTCGATCGACTACGAACGCCTCGAGGACGACAAACGTGCCCAGCACCGCCTCGAAAACACCATCAGCGCCACGCTTAATGACGACCGCCCGGTGGAATTCAGCCTGGACGAGGCCCAGCTCAACCGCTGGATCGCCGCCCGCCAGGAGCTCTGGCCCACCGAGTTGCCCTCGATCGACCCCTTCTCCCGCCCGCAGGTTCTGCTCGAAAATGGAAACCGCCTGCGATTGGCGGCACGCGTCGAGCATTCAGGCATGCAGGTCGTTCTGTCGGCGATGTTCCAGGTCGACTTGCAGGCCGACGCCTTGGTGGTGACCTGGGACTCCGTGCAGGCCGGCGCCCTGCCCACGCCCCGCGCCCTGCTCGAAAAAGCCGCCCGAAAGGTGGCGGAGCGCCTGGACCTGCCCGATCACGCGGTTACCGATGGCCGAATCACGCTCCCGAACGAATGGCTGTGGCCCAATGGCAAGCGCCCCTTCCGAATCAGCGGTTTCTTGATCACCAGCGGCGAGCTGCACGTCCGGCTGGAGCCGTCCTGACCATCGCCCGCGCAAGTGGACGCGACATTCTTTTTCAGCAGGTATACGAAATTGCGCGCGACGCTATTATCCTGATGTCTAGCTGGAGAAAGCGGTGGTCGCAAGGGAACCGACCCAATTCCGGCTGACACACCTGTGCCCCCAGGGCTGACACCTGTCGGGTGGCACGGCCGTGTCGGCCGTGAACGCACGGGAGTCGATCCGGCTCCGCGTGACGTGGTCGCGAGAGGGCAGGAATGAGCACTCCCGAGAAAGAGCTTGCGCAGCGGATCAGAGAGCTGCGGCGACGACACTTCGGGCCGCGCGGCAAGGACGAGTTTGCCCGTCGGCTCGGCCTGGCCCGTGAGGAATACGACCGCTTTGAGGTCGGCAGACTCCCTCCCGGCGAGCTGATGGTTCGTATGTGTGAGCTTACCGGCGAGGATCTGCAATGGCTGCTCACCGGTGTCAGCTCGCGCGGCACCGTCGTCATCAGCAGGGCCCGCAGCCGCCATCAGAACCTGCTCACACAGATCGCGCAGGCGCTCGATGCCCGGCCCACCCTCGCCGCTCCGTTGGAGGCTTTTCTCGACCTGCTGTTGCGCGGCGAAGATGCACGTCGACAGACCGCCCCCGAGCTGCCCGAGCCGCCATCCGACGGCTTGATCCCGTTGTTCGCCAGCAACGAGTGGCCCGACGAGCTGCCCGATCCCGACGGGCCTGGCGGCGGCCGAAAGCTCGCCCCGATCTTGTCGGGGGAGTCGCTGGCGATTGCTGAACGCGTCTCCGCCGGCCTGTGCGAGCCCGCCATGGAGTACGACCGCGGCGCTCTTCGTAACGTCACCCTGCTGACCCTGCCCGATGTGGCCGGTGCCACCCGGCGCTTCGTGCAAAGCCAGGAGGTCGCTCGTTGCTTCCCGGCCGCGTTCGGCGTGGTGCTGGACGACGATACGATGGCGCCGATGTTCGCCGCGGGGGACGCACTGCTCGCGACTGCTGCAGCGGGGCCGCAAGTCGGTCGGCCGGCGCTGTGCAAGTTCGCGGACCGCGCCGACGACCGCTGCCGCATCTGGCTCGGCGAGGACGAGCAACATGTGCAGCTTGGCCGCGTGTCCGACGGGCAGCACGAGCAGACGCCACGCACGCAGCTCCGTTGGTCGCTCGAAGTGCTCTACCGCGTCGCGCCGGCAGCATAACACGACTGGAGATCCCGGCTGTGCTGGTCGAGCCAAGCGGTACTGACGCGAAGGTCCATCCGGTCGGGCCGGTTGCGGGCGTGGTGCAGCCCCCCGGCTCCAAGAGTCTCACCAATCGATATCTGCTCTGCGCGGCGCTCGCCGATGGGAAAAGCACGCTGCGCGGTGCGTCGCTGTCGGACGACGCCCTGCGGATGATCGAGGGCTTGCGGGAACTGGAGATTAGCGTCGAGCTGCGCGAGGACGCCGACGTCATAGAGATTCACGGCTGCCGCGGACAGATCCCGGCCACCGGTGCCGAGATTGACGCGGGCAATGCCGGCACCGCGATGCGGTTCCTGACGGCGCTGGCCTGCCTCGGCCACGGGCGCTACCGGCTGGACGGTTCGCCGCGGATGCGCGAGCGGCCGATCGCCCAGCTCGTGGGGGCGTTGCAGCAACTAGGCGCTCCGCTCGGGTACGATGGTGCGAACGGCTTTCCGCCGTTGACGATGGTCGCCCGCGGCTTGGGCGGTGGAGAGGTGGTCTTCGACTCACCGCCGTCAAGCCAGTTCATCAGCGCACTGCTGATGGTTGCTCCGTACGCCGCCCGCGACGTGATGATCCGTATCGATGGCGAAGTCATCAGCCGACCGTACATCGACATGACGATCAAAGTGATGCGCTCGCTCGGCGTGGAGGTGCTGGCCTCGGATGATGCCGATCGCTTCGTGGTTGCCAGCACACAGCGCTACGCCGCCAGAGAGATCCTGATCGAGCCCGATGCCAGTGCCGCCACCTACTTCTGGGCGGCGGCGGCGATCACCGGCGGACGCGTGCGCGTCACCGGCCTCACCCGCCAAGCCCTGCAAGGCGACGTGGGCTTCGTCGGCGTGCTCGAACAGATGGGCTGTCAAGTCGAAGCCGGCGACGACTATCTCGGGGTCCAGGGGCCACCGCCCGGTGCGTTGCGCGGCATCGACGTCGACCTCAACGCCATGCCCGACACCGCCCAGACGCTCGCGGTGGTTGCGCTGTTTGCCGACGGCCCGACACGCATCAGGCACGTCGCCAACCTGCGCATCAAGGAGACCGATCGGCTGGCGGCGCTCGAGAGCGAGTTGATGCGCCTCGGCGCGCAAGTTGAAATGACTGACGATGGCCTGACGATCACGCCACCCGGGAAAATCACGCCCGCCACGATCGAAACCTACGACGACCACCGCATGGTGATGAGCTTCGCCCTGGCCGGCCTGGCCGCGGAGGGAATCGTCATCCACAACGCCGACTGCGTCTCCAAGAGCTTCCCGGACTTCTTCGAGACGCTCGCAACCCTCGAGCCGGCGCCGTAAGGCGCGTTTCGTACACGGCTGACACAGCCGTGCCACACTGGTAGTCTTTCATGCGTGGCACGGCCGTGTCGGCCGTGAGGGCGCGCGGGGCGCTCTGAATGCGTGTTACGCCCGACCTGTCCCGCCGGCCTCCAACTGCTATAATCGCCAGCACACCAAGCCCGATGCCCCAACAGCCAGGAGCCCTGCGGTGAGCGTACTCGTCATCATGGTGATTGCGGCGGCGGTCCTGATTCTCGGCGGTCGGTTCTACGCGCCGCTGATCGCCCGCGTTCTGGGTGAGCGATCCGACCGCCCGACACCGGCCTGCAAGATCAATGATGGACGCGACTACGTTCCCACGCGCACGCCCATCGTCTTCGCCCACCATTACGCCTCGATCGCCGGCGCCGGCCCGATCATCGGTCCGATTCTAGCGATCTACTACGGCTGGGGGCCGGCGTTGCTGTGGATTCTGCTGGGCGGGGTGTTTCTCGGCGCCGTGCACGACTACGTCGCCACGCACATCGCCGTCCGCGAGGGCGGCAAAAACCTGGCGATCGTCGCCCGGCGTTACATCGGCGCCGGCGCGTTCGTGATGATGCTGATCTTGTTGGTGGCCCTGTTGGTGCTGGTCTGTGCCGCGTTCCTGGATCTGTCGGCGACCGCGCTGACATCGAAGGTTCCCCTGGCAACCATTCAGTTGCCGGAGACTCAAACGTGGTTCCGCGTCATCGACGGCCAGGCCGTGATCGGCGGCATCGCCTCCACGTCGGTGATCGTGATCACCGCGTTCTCGCCGCTCATCGGATTCCTCTACCTCAAACGCAAGGTGCCGGTCTGGCTCTGCTCGCTGCTTGCCATCATCATCTGCGGAATCTCGATTTTGATCGGACTTCACTTCCCGCTGTCCGTGCAGCCCCAGACCTGGAAAGGCATGATCAGCGTCTACGTGCTGTTCTCGGCCGGCCTGCCGGTCTGGCTCTTCCTGCAAAGCCGCGACTTCATTAACGTCCACATCCTCTACGTCGGTCTGGTGTTTCTGGCGATCACTCTGTTGGCAGCGGCCCTGCGAGGCGGCGGCGAAATCGCCACACCCGCCACCGCCATCCCGCTCAGCAACTGGTCGCAGGCGAGCGCCAAAATGGGCCCCGGCTGGCCGGTGCTGTTCATCACCATCGCCTGCGGCGCCGTGAGTGGCTTCCACAGCCTCTGCGCCGGCGGGACCACGTGCAAACAGCTCAGGACCGAACAGGCCACCCGCCACGTCGGCTACTACGCCATGCTCCTCGAGAGCTTCCTCGCAGTCTGCGTAGTCTGCTGCCTCATCGTCGGGCTCTCGCTCAGCAGCTACAAGGGCTTCTGTCATCCCGAGGTTGGCAAGGGCAACGCCGTGTTGACCTTCGCGATGTCCGTCGGTCATACGGCCCACGTCGGCCTGGGTCTGCCGGTCGCCGCGGGAGCGCTCGGGGCCATGCTGCTGTTGGAGGGTTTCCTGGTCACCACGCTCGACACCGCCATTCGTCTGACCCGCTACATGATCGAGGAGGCCTGGGCGGTCTTCTTCGGGCGCTACGACGTCTTTGCCGACTCCAGTGCTCGCCAGCGGGAGGAGGTCGCCGCGGCCGCCGGCGAGCGCGGCGCAGTGGAGCTGATAGGGACCGGTGGGCTGACGATCGAACGGCCCGACCTGCGCGATGGTGCACCCACGCGCGTGATCGAAACACACGGCCTGGGGCGCGCCCTGCTGCGCTTCCTGAGACACTACTGGGTCAACTCGGGCATCGCCGTTGTCCTGATGCTCCTGCTCGGCTGGGGCAATGGCTACAAGGTGCTCTGGAAGATCTTTGGCTCGGCTAACCAACTCCTGGCGGCGTTGACGCTGGTCGTGGCGACCTGCTGGCTGATCAGCAAGCGGCGCCCGCTCTGGTACACGCTGCTGCCGGCGGTCTTCATGCTGGTCACGTCGGTCTGGATGCTGATACGCCTGCTCGCGACCGATTACCTCCCCAACTGGCAGGATCAGGCCCCGCTCGCGATCACCGCCGTGATCGTGCTGCTGATGACCGCCGGCGTCGTCGCGTCGGCCATCCGACGGTGGATGCGACGCGAAGTCACCCCGGCGACCGCGGGCGGTGGGTAAGCGTACGCCGCAAGCCTCATGTAGCGGCCGGGCCCCGCACCGGCCGTCGCTGCAAACGTGTACTCTATCGTATCCCACGGCCGGTACAGGGCCCGGCTGCTACAAGTGTGGCACTGGCATCCTGCCGGTGGATTCACAGGCTGGAAGCCTGTGCCACATCGCCCCCCCCCAAGGGTGGCACCGGCGTCTCGCCGGTGACTCCGCTGCTTCAGCGCCCCAGTTCCCGGCTGCGCTCGAACGCCGCCACCACGCCGTCCACGATGTCCTCGAAGACCTTGTGCTCACGGAAAGAAGCCATGGCCGAGGCGGTGGTTCCGGCCGGCGAAGTGACCTTCTCACGCAACGTCGCGGGATCGTCGCCGGACTCGAGCATCATCCGCGCCGCTCCCAGGGCGGTCTGTTTGGCCAGCAGGTTGGCGTGCTGCGGGGAGAGCCCGATTCGCCTGGCCGCCTCGACGAGCGCCTCGGTGAAGAAGTAGTAGTACGCCGGTCCGGTGCCGGAGACGGCGGTGACGGCGTCCATCAAGGCTTCGTCCTCGATGTGCACGCTTTTGCCGCCGGCCTCGAAGATCCGCTGGGCCCGCAGCAGGTCCGCCTCGCTGGCGTATTGCCCGGCGTGCACCCCCGCCATCCCCGCGCCTACGTGCGAGGCCAGGTTCGGCATCACGCGCACCACGCGCGCCTTGATGTTCGGGAAGCAGCTTTCCAGCGCCCGCGTCGACACGCCCGCCATGATCGAGACCACCACGTGATCTTCGCGCACCAGCTCGGCGAACTCGGCGACCACCTCGCGATGGATCTGCGGCTTGACCGACAGCAGCAGGATGTAGCTCTCCTGCACGAGATGGACGAACTGGCCCGCAGCATCGAGGCCCGCCGG
>CAZDTB010000054.1:0-15633 GCA_964508075.1 uncultured Planctomycetales bacterium | reverse complement strand
CGACGTTGGAGAAAGGCACGGAGGCACGGAGGCACGAAGGCACGAAGGAACGAGATGAAGGGACAGAGGCAAGCGGACCAGCGAAGGATGAACAGACAAAGACGGGTGAACATGCAAAGGAAGAGCCGCGGGCTTCAGCCCGCGCGGCCCATCGAACCATGCAGGAAGCCGACCCGTTGATGCCCGTCGCCGACGCCTTCAAGCTGGCCACGATCGGCGGCGCTTCCTGCCTGAACCGCCCGGTCCTCGGACATCTCAACCCGGGGGCAGCAGCGGATTTCGCCATGTTTCGCAAGGATGATATCGCACTGGCCGGCGCGATCGAGCAGGATCCGTTGGCAGCCTTGGTGTTATGCGCTGCGCCGCGTGCTGACCGTGTCTATGTCGCCGGCCGCGAAGTGGTGCGAGACGGGCACATCGTGGCGCTGGACGAGCACAAGCTTGCCGAGCGAATGAACGAGATCGTCGCCGCCCGGTTCTGTTCCGCCTGATGCGAAGTTCCACCGGCCTCTTCCGGGTGAGACCCTACTCGCAGACCGTCCCGCACACGCCGAGCAGCGCCGCTAGCGGCACGCGCTGGCGCAGCCACTCCGGCGGCCGAGCCTTCAGCGCCCGCCGGACAACCTCGCCGTCGTACGGCGCGACCTTGACGTAGCCCTGGCGGTGTGCGGGGATTCCGAGTCGGGCGCAGGTCTCGCGCCAGACCCCCTCGCGCGTGCCGGTCGTGAGAATCGTCTCACTGTTGAAAATGCGCAGCTCGAGCTTGTAATCCCGCTTGACCTTGCCCTTCCATTTACTCACCTTCGTGTTCTGCGGCGAGTCGTTCGTCGCGAAGACCATGACCGCTGCGTCTTCGCGGTTGAGATCCTCGGTCCAGCGCTTAGCATCGTGCCGGATCTTCGACAGCGACGAGTCGAACGACACCGCAACGAAGCACTTCAACCCGTCCGGCGTGAGCCCCACGCCGTCGCGCCCGAAGTCGTTCCGCACGTTGCTGAGGCGCACGTCGGCGTAGCCGTCGTGGGGCAACAGTCCGAGGACGAAGTTCTGGAACAGATGCCACTCGTCCATTGCGCGCATCTGCGCGAGCCGACGGGCCAGGACCTGCTTGCGCTCTTCGATCAATCCGGCCATCCGTGAAATGTCCCTCCCGGTCGGTACTGCATGCGCGGCACTTCGTATTCTCGAAGTCTAACAGGAACGAGCTGGACGTGCGACCGTGGTGGGCGCTCTCGGCGCACGGGAGTTCCCCTTTGGGGGGTCCAAGGGCAACAGAGAGCACCGCGGGCTTCACATCCCCGCGGCGTTTTCCTTCCTTTGTCTGCCTAGGCCGGCAGCGTCTTTTCCTCGCACTTGATGCCCATTGTCTCCAATTCGTCGAGCACCGGGTTGTAGATGGTTGGCTTGACGGGAATGTGGACGCCGACGTCGGTGATCTTGCCGGTGAGGATCAGCTTGGCGCCGACCGCGGCGGGGAGGCTGACCGTGCGGGCCATCGAGCTGTCGCCGTCGGGCTGGCCAAAGTCGATCAACGTCGAGGAGATTTTCTCTTCCTTGCCGTCCGGAAAACGCGCGACGAACTGGTGCACCAGCACGATCATGTCGCGCTCGCCCTGCTTGTACTGCATCTTTTCATTCATACGGGCGGCGAGGATGTCGAGCGGGGTGGTCTCCTTTTCGGTGATCGGCAGCTCGTCGTCAGAGAACAAGCCCAGCCACTCGAGACGATCGAGCACGTTGTCCGACGCGTCGAGGCCGATGTGCTTGGCGACCCGCGCGCGGATGTTGTCGGTCGAGTTGGAGCCGATCAGGCCGGCCGTCCATTCCGCGAACGTTGTGCCCGCGGGGTAGGTCACCGGCGTCTCGTCGAGCATGCCGAGATCGACGACCTTCTTGAGGCACTTGCACCACCCGGGGTAGCGGAAGGTCCCGCGGAACATCGTCTCGATGCCTTCGAGACCGTAGATGTCGATATAGCCGAGCGAGTCGCGGTTCGGGTACGCCTCCAGTTCGCCCACGCCTTCCACCTGTGCCTGCTCGACGCACGTGAACAGCTCCGAGCCGGGGATGTCGACCTGCTTGCCGTTCTCGCGGAAGCGGCCGGCGTTCTTGCCGGCGGTGCAAACCGCCCGCGGGCTCCAGGAGAACTTGTAGCCCCACGGATTGTCGTTGTCCGCCGGCGCGGGCAGCCCGCCGCAGTACGACTTGAAACTGACCACCTTCCCGCCCCGCCGCTCGACGTCGTGGATGATTCGCATGGCGGACATGTGGTCGATGCCGGGGTCGACGCCGACCTCATTGAGGATCATGACGCCGGCCCGCCTGGCGGGCTCGTCGAGCGATTCCATCTCGGGGCTGATGTACGAGGTGGTCACCATGTGCTTCTTGTGCTTGATGCAGGTTTCGGCCACGACCGGGTGCAGTGGGGCCGGGAGCAGGCTGATCGCCAGATCGTGCTTGCCGATGAGTGGTTCTAGCTTGGCGGTATCATCGGCCAGGAGCGTCATCGTGGTTCCGTCGGGGTGGCCGGCGACCAGCGCCTCAGCCTTGCTGACCGTCCGCGACGCCACCGTGACCTTGAAGTCCGGTTGCTCGAGCAAGTAGCGAACCAGCGGACGTGCGACCAGCCCGGCGCCGAGAACGAGTACCTTCTTCATCGAAAGACCTCCTGGAAAACGAGAGTGCTCCGGAAACCTCTGGCAAGCATGGGTGGCACAGCCGCTGGCGACGGACGCCGTCAGCGGATCTCCGACTCCAGATAACGGTAGGGCTCGGTCAGTGTTCCCTTATAGACGATTGTGGCGCGCTGCAACTCCAGGGGCAGCCCGCTCTGCTCCAGGCTGCCGGAGAAGTCCGCCTTTGCCAGACCGGGGACGAACGGCGCGAACACGTGGCTGAAATAGTTGGAAGCGTCCACCGGCAACTCGCACGGCAAGAAGTCGACCGCCAGCACGACCGGACCGTTGCCGGCGACGCCGTCCTGTGTTTCGCCTGTGGTTGGGTCGTAGACGTAGATGGGATTGCCCGGGTCGGTCGAGCGCGGCGTACAGGCGAGCGAGCCGTCGACGTCACAAGTGATGTCGCCGACGACGCGCAGTCGCGGTCGGTCACCCGTGTATAGCTCGCGAAATTGCTCGCGCGTGATCATACGCGGATACCTGGGTTCCCAGTAAATGCAGTTCACCAGCACGGTCAGATGCCGCACGTGCCCGAAGAAACTGGCCCGATAGCGCTCCGGATGCTGATAGTACTCCTGCAATTCGAACGGCCGCGACGAGTCCACACGCTCGACCATGTGCTCTTCGCGGAAGACCACCTTGTAGCACGTGTTGGCCCCGACCGGCAGCGCGGGCAACTCTTCCGGAGCGATCTCCTTCACCGGCAGCAGGTCATAAATGTGCTGGGCACCCTGGGAAACCTGGCCGTAGCCCGCGAAGCCACACACCAGCGGACGAATCGCTTCAGGCAGCCCGTTGCTACGAACGTCATCGGCTACCGCGGCGAACTCGCGCTCGAAGTGACCGAGATCATCGTAGCGGTGGGCCGGCTGGATGCGCGTGAACGGGTTCTCGATCCCCTCGTGCTGTAGGCGTCGCCCCAGTGCCCACAGCGTGTCGATCATTCCTGCCAGCCCGGCGTAGCGGCCGAAGAACACTAGCCGACGGCCCTGGTCATCGACGATGCGTTCATAATCGATCAGCGTGCAACCCAGCTCCACGATTCTTCGCAGCGCGGGCATATTCCTCGGCTGGGCCTTGATCGTGTGTGAAAATAAAACGTAGGTCTTATTAGGCTCGAAACGGTCGACGGGGATCTCCTTGATCCCCACGATGATCGGGCAGTCGCGCAGGTCGGTCGCGAGTGTGGCCCCGGCGGCCCGGTACTGCTCGTCGCGAAACACCCGGGTCGGCGAGGTCTGCACGCAGAACCGTACGCCCGCTTCATCGATCAAGCGCTTCAGGTGGTCGGGTACGAGTGGCGCTCGGCCTTCCCACTCGCTCCTATCCTCGCGTCGAATTCCGATCATTCCCTCGGTTCCCGCTGACATTCGGCCGACTAGGCTGTCCGGACAGTCGCTGATCGACCGCTGCTCCTCTCGCCAGGTCACTCACGCCGCGCCCGCGGCGCTGGCGGCACAAATACTCGGGGCATGCCCTCCAGGCGAACCCTGAATGCTACGGAATCCGCGGAACCGGGTCAACACGTCCGCTGACGCGCCCCCGCTGCGTGGAAGCGTGCCAAAGGTCGCGATTGCGCTATGGGAAACTGGTCGAGACGTGTGCAGACGGCCGGCGGTCTGCGCACAGGCGTAATGCTGGCGCCGCTTTCCTGCGCTGCGCCGTGCTGCGTCATCCTGCTTGGGAATCAACCGCGCAAGCTCTTGCCGATGTGTTCAGAGACGTCAACGGCGCTTGCGGGCGGGCTTGTGGGCGGCCTTGCCGGCCCGGCGGCGCGTCAGGACCATCTCTGCGAGACCCTTGGTGTCCTCTTCCTCGACCAGGCCCAGCACGATCGACTGCTCCGTCTTGTCGAGATCGACGAACCACTCGATCAGACGACCCAAGAGCCGCTTGATTGTCATGCCCCGTTTGAAGCAGACGTCGTCCAGCCTGGCCTTCGATTCCGGGGAAAGGTGGACGCTAACGATGTCAGGTCTTTGTTTTTCGCGCTTCAACCTTCGTCTCTCCTGATTTGAAGTGATAGAACCCGCCTGCGCTCCCAGGCTTCAAACCACCCATACTAGCATGTTACCTCCCCAATTCCACCCTATCCGGGAAGGTATTTGTGGAATAATTTGCCCGAGAATTGCGACAGCATGGCGCGAGGCAGCGCGAATCGAGTCCATGCTATGGCTACCTAGCAAAACGTTTTCGAGTCCAGCCAACAGCGCCGCGATTCTCGGCTAAACTACGTTGGGCGAGCCATGAGGATCATTCAGATGCTCCCACAGCCGGTCACGCTCGTTTGTGCGTCGGTGCCGCTAGTGCTCTGGGCGGCCGCCGCCGCCCGGGCCGACCAGGCCGCGATCCTCGCCAATCTCGAGGCCTTCTTCGAAACCGATAACGCTGACCGCCGCGCCCAGATCGCGCGGCGAATAGAGTCCGATCCGGCGTATGAGCGTGCCCGGGTGAGCGAGTGGTTGCACGCCGGCGTTCTCTTCGATCCGCACAAGCCCGGGCGCAGCCAGATTCGCGTGCCGATCGACGACGGCAGCACTCTGAACGTCACCCTGCGTATCCCCGCCGGCTACGATCCTCAGCGCCCGCACCCCCTGCTCTATGTTCTGCACGGCAGCGGCGGGAACGCTGCCGGGGCCATTCGTCATACCGAACGCCTCCTGGGTGATGAGCTCGAGCGCTACGTCGTCGCCGCCCCGACCGGATACCGTCAGGTCGTGATCCACTCCACCACGGCGCCGTCGGCCGAGCACTTGGCCGCCTTGCTCGCGCTCAAGCGGACCGCCCACATCGACAGCGGTCGCGTCTACGTCGTGGGCTATTCGCGCGGCGGTCACGCCGCCTGGACGCTCGCCGTGCTGCACCCGGACCAGTTTGCGGGGGTGATCGCGGTCGCGGGTACGCTGATCCTGCAAGACTATGGTGAGCTCTTCGAGACTTTCTTGCCGAACATTGCGTCCACGCGAGTGTTCGCCTGCTGGGGCGAGAACGACGTGATGAGCGCAGACAATGTGACGCCGAGCGAAGACGGCGGCATCGCCGGCCTCAACTGTCAGCTCTGCAAGCTGGCCGCCAGCCTCGAACTGCCATTGACGTGGTACGAGGTGCCCGACAAAGGTCATATCGACGTTGCTCCTCCACGAGAGGACATCCACAAGCTCTTGTCGGCCAGACGCGAGCACTACCCCCGCTCGATCCGCCACGCATTTCGCCTGATCTATCAGGGCCAGACCGCGTGGATCGAGGCCCATGCCTGGCGCGGATCGTGGTGGGACGACCAGCCGCTGAAAGTCAGCTTCCGCGAAGGCGAGAACCCCGACGATCCCAAGGTGCAGCGTGCAGCGCTGGCCCGCACCGTGCGCGGTCGGCTCGGCGAGCTGCGCGGCGAGATCGACGGGCAGCAGATCAGGGTCTACCGCAAGAAGGTCAGTGAGCTGACCGTCTGGATCGGCGACGGGATGATCGACTGGGACAAGCCCGTTTCGCTCAAGGCCAACGGCCGCCAAGCGTTCGAGGGTACAGTCACGCCCGACCTCTTCGTCTGCCTGACGCAAGCCGCTCGGACGTACGACTTCGACCGCCTCCGCTGGGCCGGCCTGCGCTTCAAGTCGGGCTCCAAGACCCGGATCGTCACGGGGCACACCCCGTTCCCAACGCCGCCCATCATGCCCAAGTGACGTCAGCGCCCCGCATCCCCATCTACAGCCGCACGCGTTGCCCGCGGGTCGCGATGGTGACGTCCGTGAGGCCCGTTTCGCGTAGCTTGGCCGCCAGCACCTCGCTTTGATCTTCTTCGCCGTGGACGAGGAACACGCGTTTCTGCTTGCCGGCCAGCGGTGAGAGCAGGCGCAGCAGGTCGGTCTGGTCGGCGTGGCCGCTGAAGCCGTGGAGCTGCACCACCTCGGCGCGGACCGGCATCTTCTGGTGGAAGAGCGAGATCTTCTCCGCTCCGTCGGCGATCTTGCGGCCCAGCGTGTGCGTCGCCTGCCAACCCGGGATCAGGATCGTGTTCTTCCGGCTGCGGATGTTGTTCTTGAGATGGTGGCGGATGCGCCCGGCCTCGCACATCCCGCTGGCCGAGATGATCACGCACGGCCGGCGCCGACGGTGCAACGCCTTGCTCTCCTCCACGTCACGAATGTACGTGCAGCAGCCGTGGCCGAGGATGTCGCCGGTGACGCGGTGGAACGCGCGGGCCTCGGCGTCGTAACACTCGGGGTGCATCTTGAACACCTCGGTCGCGTTCACCGCCAGCGGGCTGTCGATGTACACGGGCAAGCGCGGGAGGTTGCCGGCGACCATCTGCTCATGCAGAAAATACACGATCGTCTGCGTGCGGCCGACCGAGAACGCCGGGATGATCACCTTCCCGCCGCGGGCGACCGTGCGGTTGATGATCTCGACCAGTTGGTCGCGCGCATCGCCGACCGTCTCGTGGACCCGCCCGCCGTAGGTACTTTCGCAGATGACCGCGTCGCACTCGGGGAACGGGCGTGGGTCGCGGATGATCGGTTTGTTGGGTCGGCCAACATCGCCGCTGAAGTAGAGCGAGGGCGTGTGACCGTTACGTTTGGCGAAGGCCAGCTCGATCCCGGCCGAGCCGAGCATGTGGCCGGCTTCGTTGAAGCGCGCCCGCATACCAGGGACGACCTGGAACCAGCGATTGTACGAGACGCTTTGAATCCGCCGGATCGCCGCCAGTGCATCCTTGTAGTTGTACAGGGCCTCGATCGGCGGCAGGCCCTTGCGGGCCCGCTTCTTGTTCACGTAGAAGGAATCTTCCTCTTGTATATGCGCCGAATCGGGCAGCATGATCGCCGCCAGGTCGCGTGTCGCCGGCGTGCAGAAGATCGGCCCCTCGAACCCGTCACGCACCAGCCGCGGCAAGCGCCCGGAATGGTCGATGTGCGCATGCGACAGCACGACCGCGCTGATCTCCTTGGGCGGCATGGGCCACTGGCGGTTCTTGTTTTCGGACTCCTCCCGGCGACCCTGATACAACCCGCAATCGAGCGCCACCCAGTGCTCGTCGATGCGAATCATGTGCATCGACCCGGTCACCTCGCCGACGGCACCGTAGAACATCAATTCGGCCATGCGCACGTCTCCATTCTTTGGTTGTCTGCATGGTATGAGGAGGTTACGGGAGCCGCAAATCAGGGTTCAGGGTTCGGGGTTCAGGGTTCAGAGTGCAGAATGCAAAGTTCAAAGTGCGATGACGGAGGGTGGCTTCGCGACGTTGGTGTCAGGCGGGGGCAGATGTCGCGCTGGCTGCGACGCGAGCTGGATCGATTCCCCAGTCTTCCGGGCTCGACTCCGGATTCCCCCTGAGATGCCGGGCGTTCGGCCCCAACGGTCGCCAGACTGTTGGAAAAGTGGGGCCGAAGATCGTCACGGTCGGCGTGCCGAGCAGAGCCGCGAGCTGAGCCGGGCCGGCATCGTTGCTGATCAGCACGCGCGCCCCAGCGAGCAGGCCCAACAGCCCGTTCGGCGACGGGGATTGGATCAGCGGGAATTCGCCGCGAATGGCGCCCAATTCGTCCGACGACCAACGTTCGGCTTCAACCGGCCCGACCGTGAAACATACATCCTCGCCCGATTCGCGCAGACGGCGCGCCACGCCGATGAAACATGACAACGGCCAACATTTGGTGCGCCCGCCGCTTCCCGGATGAATTAGGATAGGGTGCCACGGGCGGCTTGCCCGCCCGTGCTCGCGCAACTCTTCCGGCACAAACAGGCGCGGCCCGTCGCGGTGTTGGTGGTCGCACTTGGGAATCAACAGCCCCTGCGCTTCCAGTAGGCTCTGCCATTGCGCGGTGATATGTACGGCAGCGTCCAGGTCGGGTCGTGGATCAAAGCTGAATACGGCGCGTGCGCCCAAGCTCAGCAAACGGCGATGCACCGTCGAATCGATGTCGCCCAGCGCATTCAAGACTCGCCGCCCGCTGATGAGTTCGCGCAACCGCTCGGGCGGCGGATCGTCGCCATCGGCGTGGAGCCAATGCAGTCCGATTCCTTCAGGCGGGATTCGTCGAATGCTCGGCCGGCACGCCGACAAGTCGCCGGGATCAACGCGCGAGACGACAGCCAGTGTGCTCGCTGACTCCACTCCCGGAAGTCGCAGGGCGAGGTGCAGCGTCAGCGCCAGGTCGCCAAGCGCACCGCCGTGCAAAATCAGCCAGTCAGCCATAACGCAACGAACTACGCCCGCCTCCTCGCTGTTTACGGCCGGCGGGGACGCCGGCCGCTACGAGCGCAAACAAGGCCCTGCGCTCATGTTCGCGTGATTCAGTGGTTCCCGGATCCACCCGCCGCCGAGCACGATGCCGTCGGCGTCGTAGAATACTGCCGCCTGGCCGGGTGTTACCGCCGGTTGGGATTGGTCGAACGTGGCCTCGACGACGGGGCGCAAAGTGGAACGTTGCGCTCCCCGGTTAGGAGAGTCATTCTCAAACCGGCGGATCGAGCCGGGGGCCGGCGTGTGCATGTAGCGGATCTTGATCTCGGCCGGGTGTGACTCACCTACGGGGGGCGGGTCGGTCAGCCAGTTGAGCTGGTTGGCGATCAGGCCATGGCTCAGCAGCTCTTCGCGCGGGCCGACCGTGACCGTGTTTGTGACCGCGTCGAGCTCGGTGACGTAGATCGGGATACCGGCCGCGATGCCGAGGCCGCGGCGTTGGCCGATCGTGTACGATGCCACGCCTTCGTGTGTGCCGATCACATTGCCGGTCGAATTACGGACCTCGCCTGGTTTCAACGTCTCCGGGCGGCGCTCGCGGACGAGTGTCTTGTAGTCGTTGTTCGGAACGAAGCAGATTTCCTGACTCTCGGGCTTGTCGTGGACGCGCAAGCCGAGATCCGCCGCGATCCGTCGTACCTCGGCCTTGTCCGCGATTTCGCCGAGCGGGAATAGGCAGCGCGGTAGGTCCTGGCGGCGGATGCCGAAGAGGACATAGGATTGGTCTTTGGCGCGGTTCAGCGAGCGTGCCAGCCGCGTGGAGCCGCCGGATCGCAGTGCTCGGGCATAGTGTCCGGTCGCGACGAACTCGGCGTCGATCGTGTCGGCGTATTCCAGCAGCTTGCCGAACTTGAGTTGGATGTTGCACATCACGCAGGGGTTGGGCGTGCGGGCCCGAGCGTATTCGTTGACGAAGTAGTCGATGATGCGGCCGAACTCCTGCTCGAAATTCAGCGCGTAAAACGGGATGCCCAGCCGGCCGGCGATCGTGCGGGCGTCGAGCGCATCAGCCACCGAGCAGCAGCCATGCTTGAGTCTCCGCTCCGCTGTGGCACGGCCGTGTCGGCCGTGTTCGGTGCTAGGGGCGTTCCCAGGCTCTGGCGCACAAAGTTCCTCCGGTTCCGGCTGATGCGCCCCCACGCGCATGAACGCGCCGACGCAGTCGTACCCCTGCTCCTTCAGGAGACAGGCCGCGACGGACGAATCGACGCCGCCCGACATCGCCACGATGACCTTGCCGTTGCGAGACATTGTACGGCCGTATTGTAGACCGGATTGGGCGTCGAGTGTGCCGGACGCAGCGGCCGACGGTCACTCACACACCTCGCCATAGTGTGCCAGCAGCGCGGCCAGGTCCGCCAGATCGACGTCGCCATCGCCGTCGATATCGCCGTCGTCCGGGTCGGCCCCGCTGGTGCCGTAGTTGGCGAGCAGGATCGCCAGGTCGGCCAGGTCGACGTCGCGGTCGCCATCCAGATCGCCGATCAGGTCGCTGGCGGGCGTGCCTTCGACGATCGTGCAGGTGACCGCGCTCATGCCTCCCGGGTACCACTCGCCGTCGAGGTCTGTGTTGGCCATGAAGCCCGTGCCATGGGCGGCGATGTTCCACACGCCATCGATGAAGGGCGGCGAGTCGGACTCGGCCACGATCCAGTAATTCACGCCCGCTTCCAGTACGGGGTGATCCTGCGAGTCCATAACTTCGAGCTGCGGGTCCCACCCGACGGCCGAGACGTTGAACTGCCAGGTCTCGTAGATCGTGTCGCCCGGAATGCTCACGCCGTCGGAGTTGTTGTCGTTCCGCAGCGTAATGGTGACGAGGGCGTGATGCTGTCCGGAACCGTCGTTGTTCATGAACCACAGGCTGATCCGGTCGAGCGTGTAGTCATGGTCCGCCGTGAAACGTACGCCCACGGACTGGTCGACGAAGACGTCGTAGCCCCATAGGCCAAACGGACCGCCGAACGGGCCCTCCGTCTCGTAGATGATGTCAGCCCGAGCCGCGGGCACGGCGAAAACCGCAATCGCGAGTACACAGAGCAGCACGCGCATTACTTTGGCAGAGGTCCTGGTGAGTGATCGGGTGTCGGTGTCCACGGGCTTACTCCTCGGCGACCGGACCCTCCCCGCTCGAGCGGCACAGCGACATCCCGCCGACACAACGTCCCGCCGGCCCGCAGCCACATTGTACCTCAATGCAGCGTGTCCCCGGACACCGTGTCGCCTGTCCGCGGGGCGCCTCACCGTGGACACCCACGCCGGCCAACTCGCTCTCAAGGCGCCCCAGGTTGACGCCGAAGCACGTACCGGTATCATCGCGGCGTGAGGTGGCTCGGTGTGAGATTGGCTGTAACTATTTTGTTGGCACTGACTTGCGCTGGCTGCCAGCGCGGCTCGGGGCCGGAACCGCAGGATTCCGGCGGACTTCGCGGGGCCGCGGCGGGCTGCAACGTCATGCTGATCACGCTTGACACGACGCGCGCCGACCGGCTTGGGTGTTACGGCTACGAGCGAGCGGCCACGCCGGTCGTTGACGCCATCGCTCGACGTGGCGTGCGGTTCGATCGCGCGTATGCCCACGTGCCCATCACCGCCCCCTCGCACGCCTGTCTGCTGACCGGCACCCGCCCGCCGGAGAACGGCGTGCGGGTCAACGGCAAGCAGTCACTCGCCCCGGCGCTGACAACCCTCGCCGATATCCATGAACGGCACGGCTACAAGACGGCGGCGTTCGTGGCGTCGGTGGTGCTCGACGCCCGCTACGGACTCGACCGCGGATTTGACCTGTACGACGACCAGATCGGAACGTACCCCGACCAGCCCGAAGGTGAACGCCCGGCCGAAGAAGTGTGCGACCGCGCGCTGCGCTGGCTCAAGTCGAACGCGAGTGGCCAGGCCGCTTTCATGTGCTGGGTCCATTTCTTTGACCCCCATACGCCGTACACCGCCCCGCAAGAGTTCGTAACAAAGATGGGCGATCCGTACGACGCCGAGGTCGCGTACATGGACGTGCAGATCGGACGGCTGATCGACTGGCTCGAAAGCAGGTCGCTGTCTGCGAAAACCCTGTTGGTCGTGGTGGGGGACCACGGCGAATCGCTCGGCGAGCACGGCTTTCCGTGGCACTCGCTGCTGCTATACCACTCGATCGTGCGCGTGCCGCTGATCTTCGCGCTGCCCGGCGTGCTGCCGGAGGGCGCCCAAGTCCGTGACGTCACACGTATGGCCGACGTCATGCCAACGATTCTTGATTTGCTCGGGTGGCCGGTGCCCGCCGAGGTCAGTGGCGAAAGCCTGGCTCCAGCGCTCGCGGGCGGGACGCTGCCGGCGCGACGTGTGTACGGCGAGACCGACTACCCGTTCGACAGCTTTGGGTGGAGCCCACTGCGCAGCCTGATCGAAGGCGATTGGAAGTACATCCGGGCGCCGGTGCCAGAGCTTTACGATCTGTCCGCCGACCTAGGCGAGCTGAAGAACCTGGCAACCGCCCAGCCCGAGCGAGTGGAATGGATGGAAGCGGCGCTGATCGAGATCGAGGCGAAGATCGTGCGGCGTGAAGCGGCGGCGGTTGATTTGAACGCTGCCGAGCTGGAGACACTCCGCGGCCTTGGGTACCTGGGCATCGGCGGCGAGGCGGACGCCGACGAGGATAGCCTCAGGAATCCGATCGACATGGTCGATGTGTACGTCGGTTATCGTCGCGCCGAGGAGCACCTACACCGTCGCGAAGCGCCTGAGGCGATCGAGATTCTCGAGCCGCTCGTGGAGTGCAGCCCGGAGTCCTTCGTGATTGTCGAGCTGTTGGCGAGGGCGTACGCCGGCGCGGGGATCCTGGAGTGCGCCCAGGGACTGCTGCACGAGGCTCTGGCGATCCGGCCCGAGGCGCCGGGGCCGCTGATTATGCTGGCGCGGGTCTACGACGCGCGTGGTGCGGCGGCCCAAGCGATCGAGGCGTGCAGCAAGGTACTCGAGTATGAGCCCGATCACCAAGAGGCTCGGAATCTGCTGCCGGCGCTACAGCGAGCACTCGAGCGTCAGGAGCGGCGGCTGGGCGAGTTGCACCAGCGATTTCGGGCCGGGCCGGAATCGGTTGACACCTGCCTGTCGCTCGCGCGCGCTCTGTTGGGAGCGGGGCAGACCGGCGAAGCGCTCGACGTGCTGCGCGCGGGTCTGGCCCGAAATCCGGACGACGCGCGGCTGGCCAGCGAGCTGGCGTGGCAGTTGGCCACAACGCCCGCTGACGAACTGCGCAACGGCGCGGAAGCCGTTCGACTGGCGCGTACCCTCTGTCGCGAGGCAGGCGAATCGAGAGCGGACCTGCTCGACACGCTTGGTGCGGCGCTGGCCGAGGCGGGGCAGTTCGAGCAGGCCGCCGACGCCGCTCGACGGGCCAGCAACCTGGCGGAAGAAGCCGGCCAGCAGGTACTGAGTATCGTGATCGGGCGGCGGCTCAGGCTGTACCAAGCCAAGCGCCCATACCGCTCACCGCCGTGATTCACCAATCGGCTGACGCTGAGGGATTGCGTTCTTCCTGTTCACGCCGTGCCACGCGTGCGGCTGTGACTATAATGCCCGCATGTCACCTCCCGAACCGGAGACGGGCTCGTCCTCGCCGGTGGCTCCCGCGAGCGCGGAGCGATCATCAGGTCCCGGTTGGTACTGGCTGGCGCTGGTTGTCATTTGTCTGGTGGGCGCCGCCCTCCGGTTCCTGTTGCGGGCCGAGTACCTGGCGGAGGACCCGTTGGCGGCTCATCCGATCGTCGATGCGCTGACCTACTGGAATTGGGCCGGGCGCATCGCCGCGGGGCAGTTGAGCGACGGCGTTCCGTTCTTCTCAGCTCCGCTCTATCCCTACCTGGTGGGGCTGCTACGAGCGTGCGGTGGGGGACTCTCCACGGTCTATACGATCCAGATTCTGCTCGACCTGGTCACGGCCGGCCTGCTCGCATCGATCGCGCGGCTGCGTTTCGGGGCGGGCGTGGGGTTGCTGGCGGCGGCGATCTTCCTGTTGATGGTCGAGCCGGCGTCGTTCTGCCTGCGGGTGCTCACGTCGACGCTGCAATTGTCGCTGATCGGCTTGGCGTGGCTCGCGCTGCTCGGTGCTCAGCGTCGCACGTCGCTGCTGCGCTGCATCCTGGCGGGGGCCGCGCTGGGCCTGCTGGCCCTCTCGTATCCTCCCGCGATGCTCTGTCTGCCGATCGTCGGAATCTGGTGGTGGTGGATCGCGGGACGCACGCGTGCCGGCGCGGCACGTGCGGCCGTGGGTGTCCTCGTGGGCCTGGCGCTGATCTCTCCGGCGACAATTCACAACTACTATGTCAGCGGCGAGTTCTTCCCGATCCAGTCCGTGCGCGGCATTAACTTTCGCCAGGGCAATGGGCCGGGAGCGACCGGAATCATCACTATGATTCCAGGCACTTCCGGCAACCGCGAGGAGCTCTTTCGGGCCGCCCAACTGGACTTCCGCCGCCGGCACGGCCGCGAGGGCTCGTGGAAGGAGATCGATCGCTACTATCTCGACCAGGCTTTGGGTTATTGGCGGGAAGACCTGCCAAGAACCGCGAAGCTCTTCGCGCTCAAGGCGTACTGGTTCCTGACGGGGCGCAACTACGGCGACATCTATCAGCCGACCATGGAGCTCGCCGAAGGCCTGATGACGCGTTATCGATTCACGCCGCTGCACACCGCTTGGCTGATACCGTTGGGCATGGTCGCGATCGCGGTGTGGCTGCGCCGCATCGAACGATACTTGCCGGAATTGCTGTTCTTTGCCGCGCCGCTGGCGGTCGTGATGCTGTTCTGGTTTTCGCCGCGCTACCGATTGCCGGCAATCCCGGTGCTGGTTGTGGGCAGCGCGTGGGTGCTATGGCAGGCGTTGCACTGGCGTCGTCAGTGGAGGTGGACCGCGGCGGCCGCGACGGCGCTCGGCGTCGGCGTGGGGCTCGGCTTTGTGAACCGTGCGACCGGGTTCGATCGCCTGGATCCCTTACGGGCTGAATTTCGAAACGCGGTGGGTTCAGCGCTTCACCGGCGAGACGCCGATCTCACGCCCGGATCTTCCGCGGAGCCGAGTAGTCCGGCAGTACTTGCCGAAGCTGTCACCTGGTATGGCAAAGCGCTGGAGGCCAATCCGTGGTATGCCTTCGCACACGCCAACCTTGGCGGCGTGCTGGCTGAGATGGGGAGAACAGATGAGGCAATCGGGCACTTGCGCTTCGCCGTGCAGGCCGAGCCGCAAAACGCCATCTTCCACGACCAGCTCGGTCGCGCGCTGGTTCAGCAGACGGACACCGCCGGCGGGGTGCCGACACCGCACATTCAGGAGGCCATCGAGCACTTCCGGACGGCGGTGCGGCTCAACCCGAATAGTGCCCACCTGCGTAACAATCTGGGTAACGCGCTGCTGCTGATCGACGAGCCGGCCGCCGCGATCGAACAGTACACGGCAGCGCTGGAGATCGAGCCGGCATCCGCCGAAACGCATTTCAACCTCGGGCGTCTGTTGGCCATCGATGGTGACGCCGAGGCCGGGTGTCGCGGGCAGGGTTGCGGCACCGTCGACGATCTCGAAATCGGTGCGGGCGAAGGCCTCGGTCGCGGCCGCGAAGGCGGGAAAATACTCCGCCGCCGGCATGCGCGGGGTCAGCGCGCAGGCATGCAGCATGGCGGCGGTGCCGACCGCGGTCGAGTTGTAGCAGTGTGGCGACACGGCGA
>CAZDTB010000053.1:0-15680 GCA_964508075.1 uncultured Planctomycetales bacterium | reverse complement strand
TGTACAACCTCAATTAGCGGGCTCAAGTGCACAATTCCGCTTTTACTGATGGCGACCGCGTCGCTGGCGTGCGCCTGGCGGGATCAAACCGGCGACGCCGCGCTGCGACGCGAGCTCACCGAGTTGATCGAGTCCGGCGAGACCGAGCGGGCCGTGGCGCGGGCGCAGGCGGCCCTCCGTCAAACCCCCGATGATCCCTCCGTTCGCCACGAGTACGTCACGCTCCACCTCGCCCTGGCCCGCGACTGGCTCAGCCAGCGGCGTTTGGACGACTGCCTGACGGCGGTGGGCGCGGTTCTGGCGGTTGAGCCGGAGCACTCAGCGGCCCTGGAGATCCAAGCTGGGGTTCTCGCCGCCCGCGAGAGAGCCGCCCGCCAAACGCCCGAAATCGATCGTCTCCTTCGGCTGGAACTCTTCGAAAGTGCTCTCGAACGGATCGGCGAGGTCAAGGCCCTGCGGCCGGACCTGGCCAAGTCGCTGGCGGGCCGCGAGCGAGTCGCCTGGCGCGGCGCCGCCGCCGACCACTACTTTGCCGGCAACTTCAACGAAGCATTCGCGCTCTACGAGCACCTGCGGTCGGTTTCCGAGGAGAACTCCCGGGAGGTCTCAGCGCGGTGGCTGATCGCGCTGGCGCTGGCCTTGTCGCGGCACGATCCCAGCCATCCACTCGACCGCGACGCCTGTCAGCGGCTGCGGGACCGCGTGATTGCCGTTCTCTCGGAGGTTGAGCAGCCGCTGGCCGGGCACGCCATCGACGGCTTGCTGGCCGAACAGGCCGGGCAGCAGCGCGCGGCGGGACGAGGCTATGCGGCGGGGCTGGGTATCGCGTGGCAACTCCCGCCGGCGGATGAACGCCACGCCGCGGTAGCCCATCTCCGCCGGCAGGTGATGCAGCGCTTGCACGCGCTGTACGACGCCGACTGCGTCCGCCGGCGCGACGGCGCCTGGGGGATCGTATTGCCGGATGTCTGGAAGCATCGCCGGGCGGAGCACTTCGACGTCTACGCCCGCAACGATCTTGTCGCCGAGCGTGTTGCCGAGGCTGCCGAATTCCACTTTTCCGGCCTGCGTGATTGGCTGGGGATCGCCGCGACCGACGCCTGGGAGCCGCGTTGTGAGCTACGCGTCCACGCTACTACGCAGGACCTGCACGAGGCGACGCAGACGGTCGGCGTCACCCGCGCGCTGACCCAGATACGCGTCCAGGGCGAGCGCGTGCTGCTGCCAAGAACGTACCTTTGCCAGGATGATCCTTGGCTGTTGAGCAGCGCGTTGCCGCATGAGTTGACGCACATTCTGCTGGCGGACGCGTATCGCGGCGGAGCGCTTCCGTTGGCGATTGACGAAGGCCTGGCTCTTCAATCCGAGCCGCCAGCTAGGCGCATGCAGTCCCGCCGGCTGCTCGGCCGGAGCGTCCCCGACCCCACCGACTTGTTGACCACGACCCATCATCCGGCCGATCGATCAACTTTCTGTGCTGATTGCGACGCGCTGATCGGCTTGCTGTTGCAGCAGGCCGGAAAGATGAGCTCGGCTGCCGCCCCGCGCCGGCCGATCACCAGCCTCCTGGAGACGTTCCGCGACGGCTACGCAGCAGAGTGGTGGCAGCCGCTCGGCTGGGAGAGTGAATCGGCGTTGCTCCAGGATTGGGCCGCCTGGCACGAGGCCCGCCGCGACCCGCCGCGCATGCCGCTGATGATCCTGGCTCGACCATCCGAGCCGGTTCCCCCAAGCCAACCCTGACCGGGCCCGCAGACGACCGCATGAACCCGCAAGTGACACGATTGGCAATCACTGCTTCGACCAAGCTAAGCCGCGCTGCGCAACGGGAGGCAACGGCTCGCGCGGCGGTGCGCCACCTCACCCGTGCCAACCCGCGCCTCGGCGCGCTGATCAGGAAGATCGGTCCGCATCGCCCGATAATCACGCCCAACTCGTTCGTGGCGTTGGTCGGCTCAATCCTGCAGCAGCAGGTGTCAATGAGCGCGGCGGCGGCGGTGCAGAGACGGCTCAAGGCCCTCTGCGCCCGCGGCCGGGTAACGCCCGCGGCGATCCTGGAGCTCAGCGACCGCAACCTGCGTGGCGCCGGGCTGTCGCGGCAGAAGGCGAAGTACATCCGCTCGCTGGCGGAGCACTTCGCGTCCGGCACGCTCAGTTCGCGCAAGCTGCTAAGCATGACGGACGAAGGGGTGGTCGCGGCGACCACGCGAGTCAAAGGCGTCGGCCGCTGGACCGCCGAAATGCTGCTGATCTTCTGCCTGGAACGCCCCGACGTGTGGCCGATCGACGATCTCGGGCTGCGGAAAGCCGTCCGCAACTTCCTCGGACTTGGCGATCTCCCCGAGATGGAAACGATGCAGGCCACTGGCGAGCCGTGGCGACCCTACCGCACCTACGCGAGCTGGTATCTCTGGCGCAGTCTGGAAGGACCGTTCATGCCCGGGGTAGCCCTGGCCTGATGTGATCGGCTAGCGGTCCAGGCCGCCCTTCAGCGGCCTCTTCCGCTTCTTCGGTGACGGGGCAGGCGGTGCGGCGGCTTCGTCGTCCGGCTGTTCCTCCTCTTCACCACCGAGCTGCCTGAGCGAGAGCGAAATCCGTCGTTGGCTGACGTCGACCGACTTGACGCGCACCTTCACGACGTCGCCTTCATTGAGGATGCTGCCGGGCTTGTGAACGCGTTTCTCGCTCATCTCGGAAACGTGCAGCAGCCCCTCGACGCCTTCCTCCAACTGGACGAACGCGCCAAACCCGGTCAGCCGCGTCACGGCGCCGGAGACGACGTTGTCGGCCTGATAGCGCTCCTCGATCCCGATCCAGGGATCCTGTCCGAGCGCTTTGAGGCTGAGGGTGATCCTGCGCTTCGGGACATCCACGGCCAGCACGGCGACGCGCACCGAATCGCCCTCGGTGAGCAGCTCCTTGGGATGCCGGATCCGCTGTGTCCAGCTCATCTCGCTGATCGGGATCAACCCCTGGACGCCGGGCTCCAGCTCCACGAACGCGCCGAAATCCACCAGCTTGACCACGCGGGCCTCGACGGTCACGCCGACGCGGTAGTTGCCCTCGACCACGTTCCACGGATCGGGGGTCAGTTGCTTCATCCCGAGCGAGATGCGGTCCTTGACCAGATCGATCTTGAGCACCTGGACCTCGACTTCATCGCCGACCTTGACGACGTCACCGGGGTGTTTGACCCGCCCGTAGCTCATGTCGCTGATGTGCACCAGTCCGTCGATCCCCCCCAGGTCGACGAACACGCCGAACTCGGTCAGCCGCCGGACGATGCCCTGGCGCGTCTGCCCCTCGGCGAGCGAGTACTTCAACTCCTGGCGCATCTCTTCGCGCTGGCGCTCGAGGATTCTCCGTCGACTGACCACCAGCGAACGGCCCTTGCGGTCGATCTCGGTGATCTGGCACTCGAGCTTTCGTCCGATAAACGGGGTAAAGTCCTCGACGCGCTCCAGATCGACATGGCTCCTGGGCATGAATGCCCGGGCGTCATCTGCCAGCAGTTCGAGCCCGCCCAGGTTGACCCCGGTCACGCGAGCCTCGATCACGTCGCCGACCTGGAGCGTCTCGAAGTCGGCTTCCAGCCGAACCTCGCGCAGCGAAAGCCGCGTGAGTCCCGATTCGCTGTCGACGGCCTGCATCATGAACATGAGGCGTTGGCCCGGCTTGGGAGGCTGATCCTCGGCGAACTCGTCGATCTTCAGAAAGGCCTCGCTTTTGCCGCCGATATCGACGAACACGTCCGAACCGCGAATCTCGATGATCTGCCCGGGAATCCGCCCCTGGCTGTCGGGCCGTGGATCGGACGGGAACGTGGCGTCCATGAGATTGAGGTCTTCCGGCGACAGCTCGCTCAGTTCGCGATCGAGCTCCAGCTTGAGTTCGTCGTTGTCCAACTCGTGCGGATCGATGTTCACAGCAGCACCGTCAACCAGAACGACCCCGGATAACGCGAAGTCACCTCGGCCATCAAGCACCCTCCACTATTAATCGTATCACCAAGCCCGGGGGTAAAACAAGCACGCCACCACCGACGGGCATTCACTCGACTTGTCTCCACCGGCAATACATGGTTTACTGGCGGAGAGCCGACGGCGGCGTCCGGCGAGTCGGGGAGAGCGGGCACCAGTTTGCGCTCGGAGCTCGGGCTGCTCAGGGTCTTTTCGGCGTCGGCACGGCGTGACTGGGAGGTGATTATGCGCGTTCTGTCGGGAGTCCAGCCCTCCGGGACGCTGCACGTGGGCAACTATTTCGGTGCCCAGGTGCAGCATATCGAGCTTCAGGAGGAGCATGAGTGCTTCTACTTCGTCGCCAATTACCACTCGCTCACCACCATCCAGGACGCTGAGCGCCTGCGCCAACTGACGCTGGACGTCGCCCTGGATTACCTCGCCCTCGGGCTCGATCCCGAAAAGGCGACGCTCTTCCGCCAGAGCGATATTCCCGAAGTCCCCGAGCTGGCCTGGATTCTCTCGACCGTCACGGGCAAGGGCCTGCTCGAACGGGCCCACTCGTTCAAGGACAAGACCGCCAAGGGCATCCCCGTCAACATGGGGCTGTTCAACTACCCCCTGCTGATGGCCGCCGACATCCTGATCTATCGTAGCGATCTGGTCCCGGTCGGCCAGGATCAGGTCCAGCACATCGAGATGACCCAGGACATGGCCGGCTACTTCAACACCACCTACCGCGAGGTCTTCGTCCGCCCCGAGCCGCGCTTGAACCAGGATTACTCGGTCCCCGGGGTCGACGGGCAGAAAATGAGCAAGAGCTACGGAAACGCCATCGACATCTTTGGCCCACCCGGGGAAATCAAGAAGAGAATCATGAGCATCAAGACCGACAGCACGCCGGTCGAAGCCCCCAAAGACCCCGAGAAATGCAACGTCTTCGCGCTGCTCAAGCTCCTCGCCCCGCCCGACGAGGTCAAGCAGTGGGAGCAGCGCTACCGCGCCGGCGGCTTGGGCTACGGCGAAGCCAAGAAACGGCTGGCCGAACTGCACGAAGAGACCTTCGGCGTGCGGCGTGAGGCCCGCGAGCAATGGGCCGCCCGCCCGGACGACGTCGAGGATATACTGCGTACCGGCGCCGCCCGAGCCCGCGCCGTCGCTCAGGAAGTCATGGCCGATGTCCGCGACGCCTGCGGCATCGTCACTGCTGCCACCTAACCGCCAAGGCGCCAAGACGCCAAGAGAGGAGAGAGCTTGAGATGCCCGCGGCAGTGCGGCCTCGACCGGAGCCGACCGAGCGTGAGGACGCGTTTGCGCGAGAGGTCATCGGGGCTGGGATCGAGGTGCATCGAGTCCTCGGGCCGGGACTACTGGAATCCATCTACGAAGAAGCCCTGTGCATCGAGTTGACCGAACGAAAGATTCCATTCGTCCGTCAGAGGCAGATCGACCTGATCTACAAGGGGCACACGATCGGTGCCGGGCGCCTGGACCTGCTCGTGGGAGATGCGTTGGTCGTCGAACTCAAGGCGGTTGAGAACCTGACGGATGTTCACTTGGCGCAGGTCCTCTCGTACCTGAGGACCACCGGCCATCGTCTCGGGCTTCTGAACAACTTCAACGTCGCCGTCCTTAAGAAAGGTATCAAACGCGTGGTACTAACTTGATTCTTGGCGCCTTGGCGTCTTGGCGGTCAACGGAACCCGAGAGAGCATGGTTGACGACTATCGCGTCAAACTCGACGTTTTCACCGGGCCGCTCGACCTGCTGCTCTATCTGATCCGGCGGGACGAGCTGGACATCCAGGACGTCCCCCTGGCGCGGCTCACAGAGCAGTACCTCGAGTATGTCAAGCTGCTCGAGGAGCTCGACCCCAACACGGCCGGCGACTTCCTGGTGATGGCTTCGACGCTGGTCGAGCTGAAGTCGCGGGCTCTGCTGCCGACGCCCGCGCTGGAAGCCGAAGACGACGAGGATGATCCGCGCAAGCTGCTGGTCAAGCAGCTGCTCGAGTACAAGCGTTTCAAGGACGCCGCGGAAGCCCTGGGCTCCGCCGCCGACGAACGCGCCCAGCGCTTCGTACGCCGACCCGCCGAGCTACCCAAGGAGCTGGAAGGCGTCGAGCTCGAAGAGGCCCAGGTCTGGGATCTGCTGTCGGCTTTCGGCCGCGTGATGAGCGCCATCGGCCAGGGGCCCGGGCTGCACGAGATCACGTACGAGGACACCCCGCTCCAGGAGTACGCCGACCTGATCCTCGACACGCTCGAACGCCTCGGCACGATCGAGTTCCAGGTCTTATTCGCCGACCGCTGCAACCGCGGGGAAGTCATCGGCATGTTCCTGGCGCTGTTGGAGCTGCTGCGACTGCGGCGGCTGCGAGCTGAACAGGATACGTTGCACGGATCGATCTACCTTTTCCTGCTGGTCGAGGTGCTCCAGGTCGACCAGGCCGGCCCCGACGGGCAATCACCGACCGTGATCCCGCGGGCCGAGCAGGATTCCGACGTGTAACCGGCAATACCTTTCGGAGACCAAGTATGAGCAAACCGAGTGAGCGACTGAAGCAAATGGGCCTCACGTTGCCTCCGGTGGCCAAGCCCCTCGCCGCTTACGTCCCCTGCGTCAGGCACGACCGCCTGCTGTTTCTGAGCGGCCAGGTGACCATGAGAGACGGTCAGTTGGCCTACCAGGGCAAGGCCGGCCGGGAGCACGACCTCGAGGCGGCCCAAGCGGCCGCGCGGCTCTGCGCTCTGAACGCGCTCGCGGTTGGGGCTGATGCCGCGGGCGGAATCGACAACATCGACCGCGTGCTCAAGGTGGTGGTCTACGTTGCCTCGGGCACAGATTTCACCGATCAGCACCTGGTCGCAAACGGCGCCAGCGCCTTTCTACAGGACGTTTTCGGTGAGGCGGGCGTCCACGCCCGCGCTGCCGTGGGTGTCGCCGAGCTGCCGATGAACTCGACCGTAGAGATTGACGTGACCTTCTCCGTGAAGCAGTGAATGCAGGGGCTGAATCGCGGCAGCGACCACGTACGCTATCGGACCAACGTCTCTCTGTCACCCCAACAGCCGCGGCGCGGCTCCTTCCTCAATCCTGATAAGTTTGCGGAGAACCTGCGCCTGCCACTCTTTTGTATTGTACGTTTTCCAAGAAGGGGCGCAGCCGAGTAGGGAGGCGAACCAATGAGAGATCCCTCGCGATCACTTTCGTGTCGCCGTGGCGCCGTCGTTCCGTTGGTGGCCATTGCAATCGTGGTGCTGTTGAGCTTCGTCGCGCTGGCGGTCGATGGCGGGCTGATCTACTTCGCCACCAGCCAGATGCAACGGGCGGCTGACGCGTCGGCGCTCGCGGGCGCATCCGGGTTGATGGACGGCGGCTCCGTCGCCCGTCAGCGGTCGATCGAGTCCGCGGGGCAGAATCAGGTAATCGGCCAAGCCTTATCCTCGCAGGAGGTCGACATCGTCGTCGGCAATTGGAGCGGTGCTGACCGGTCGTTCACCGCGGCGCCGGACGAAGGCGTCGATGACGTCCTGCCCAATGCGGTCCTTGTCACCGGCGATCGCCCGAACATCGGGCTCTTCTTCGCCCCGGTGATGGGGACGTCGGTCACGCACGTGCGCCGACATGCCGTCGCGGTCTCCGGCTCCGGTAACTGCGCCGGCGTCTGGGGACTCGAAGGAATCACCGCTGACGGTGATATCCTGACCGACAGCTACGACCCGGAGGCCGGCCATTACGGCCCCGGAAACATGCGCCCGCACGGCGACATCTGCAGTTGTGGCGACATCGTCGTCAACGGCTCGGGGAATATTCACGGTGACGCGATATATGGCGAAGGGCATGCGTTCATTCCCTACGGCACTTCGTACGAGGTCACCGGAGTGATCGACGATCATTACTGCGAGACGCCCAGCTTTGACGTCGATTATGCGGACGCCGCGATCAACAACGACAACGCCACGATCGGTCTCACGTTCCGCGGGCGCGATCCGTTCAATGGCAGTCCCTGGGATCTCTACGTGTCCGGCAACGATCACCTCACGCTGGCCGGTGGCAGGTATTACTTCACGTCCGCGCTGCTCGAAGGCCAGGCCTACGTCGAAATCCTCGGCCCGACCACGCTCTACGTTGACGGTCCCGCCACGTTCACCGGTGGTGGGCTTGTCAACACGACGCAAGAGGCGGGAGACCTGGTCATCTACGCCAACGGTGACACGGTGAACCTGAGCGGGAATTCCACGTTCTACGGCGGCGTTATCGCACCGCAGTCAACGGTGATCCTGGAAGGCACCACTGACTTTTTCGGAACCATCCTGGCGCGCGTGCTCGATATCGACGGCGATGCCACGCTCCACGTGGACGAGGCGCTGGTCTTCGAGTTGTTCGGTCTCGAGGCCATCGCGCCGGTGCTCGTGCAGTAGACAATATAACCATGGGCTTGGCGGTCGCTCCGCGGTTCTCGAACTCACACTGAGCGAGAGCCGGAGGACTGAGACCGTCTAGCCCGGATAATTCACCGCAGAGCACGCAGAGAGGTAACAGAGCAAGGAGCTTAGCGAAGCGGACGCAGAAGGATAGGTGATACACACTGTCAAAACGAAACGTACTCGGATTCCGCCACAACCTCTGTCTCAACAACACTCTGCGCTCTCCGCGCTCTCTGCGGTAGGAACAGTCCGGGGTAGCCAAAGCACCTCTGCCCGACGTCCGTTGAGGGTTTCTGGGACGTGTCGGTCTATCAATTGCATATCCGCGATCCGTTTTGAACCCTTCTCTGAGAGAGATGGCCTGCGCCGTTTGGGGACGCGGCGTACGCCTGGCGCGTTGGGGAATGGAGGCTGCCGTGAATCCTGTCAAACCTGCTTGTAAAGCTATCGGCTCTATGTGCAAGATGTTGGGGGCGTCGCCGGCGGTCACGCTCGGTCTCGGGGCGCTCGTGTCGCTACTGGCGATCTCTCCGCTGTTGTCCGCGGATGAGCCCGCCAACGTGATGCGGGTCGAAGAGGACTGGGAGGTTGTGCTGAACGAGCCGGGCGAGAACGTCGACGCACCTCAGTTCCACACGATTATCTCCCCGTATGCCAGCCTGGACTCCTTTCACTTGCAGGTCTGCTGGAACTACCGCGAGCTGCCCGATTTCGCGGCCGGCGGGATGCAACTCGTCGCCCGGCTCGGCGACTGGTGCGTCGGCCGGAAGACCTGCCGAGAAAGCCGGCTCAGTACCGCCGCCGAGACGATCACCTGGACTTCCGCGATCGAGACGAACGGCTCGACCCTGACTTTCCGGGTGGTGAACGGCCAGTCGACGACGTGGGGGGCTTTCGGGGGCCCTGAGAGCAGTCTGTCGGGAGATGTCCACGTGTCCCACTTGAACGGCTACAGCACGGGTTTCTCCGTCGACAAGTCCTGGATCAGTCATGGGGCTAACCGCGTCAACCTCCTCAGGATCACGGAAGTCCGTCGTTACAACGGAGAGGGCAACCTGATTTCGCGCGACACCACGCCGCGTGTCGTATTCGAGTTGGAGTAGCAGTCCGTGTGGCAGCCGAGGGTGAGCGTCGGTGCCGCCCCGAGGTCATCCGCGATAGGTATGGACAAAGACATGAGCCATTACAACTTTCTTCCATCCTCTAGGCCGGCGGGTCGCGCGGTGCGACGAGCTGCTGTTGCGGTCTACGTCGCCATCTGCGGCGCCGTGATCATTGGCTTCGCCGCCCTGGCCATCGACATCGGCATGTTGTACGCCACTCAGGCCGAGATGCAGCGCTGCGCAGATGCCACCGCCATGGCCGCCACCTGGGAGCTCCTCGGCGAGGAGCGCTTGCTGGGCGGCGCCTCCCTGGACGAGCTCGAACTCCTGGCGCGCGAGACCGCTGCGTACGTCGGCAGTCGGAACCCCGTGCATCGCGACGCGCCCATCATCGATGAATTCGAGGACGTGGAGGTCGGCTATCTCAGCGACTTGACCTACGGGGGCAGCCTGGTCTTTAGCGACGCCGCTCCGGCAAACGCGATGAGGATCCGGGTGCGCCGCGACAGCGAACGCGGCGGCTCGATCGCGCTGTATTTCGCCAGATTCCTCGGGGCCGACAGCAAGGATCTGCAGGCGGAAGCGGTCGCCGGCTTCCAGGACGGCGTCGTCGGGTACGAAGTCACGGATGAGACCGGGAATGCCAACTTGCTGCCGTTTGCGTTGCACGTCGACTACTGGGACGGGCTGCTGGCAGGCACGATCTACACGGGGGACGATTACAGCTATGACCCCGAGACCGGCACCGTCTCGTCCGGTCCGGACGGCCACCTCGAACTGAACCTCTATCCCGGGGGCGGCAGCGGCCAACTGCCCCCCGGAAACTTCGGAACCGTCGACATCGGCGCATCCAACAACAGCACCGCCGACATTCGCCGGCAGATTCTCTACGGCGTCAACGCCGACGACCTGTCGTACTTCGGCGGCCAGCTGGTCTTCGGAGAGGATGGCACGTTCGAGCTGAACGGCGATACGGGGCTCAGCGCCGGCTTCAAGGACGCGCTCGAAGCCATCATCGGGCAGCCCCGCGCCATCCCGATCTTCAGCCAGGTCTCCGGAAACGGCAACAACGCGATGTACACCATCGAGGGGTTCGGCGGCATTCGCATCATGAGCGTCAGGCTCACCGGCCCGATGAGCCAGAAACACGTGATTGTCCAAAACGGCGTGGTTGTCGACGACGCCGTCGTTGCCGGCCCCGGCCCGGGGCCCGCCGACTACGTGTACTCGCCGGTGCGGTTGGTTCGCTGATCTTTGCAGCAAGCTTCTGCGACCAGGCCTTGTGTGTTAGCCACGCATCTGCCCCTCCGGGTCTCCGGAGGGGCACTCTTTTGTAGCAGCCCATGTTCCTTCGCTGCCCGGGCGCCACCATCGAGGACGGCTAGGTGGACGCCGAGGAACGCCTCCAGCTCAGCTTCCTCAATCGCGTTCTGCATGCGCTCGGCTGGAGCGTGACCGACGGTTGACGCATCTGCGGGATCAGCTCCCGCGCTCTCACGGCCGCATCAGCCGTGGATCCGCCGTCCAGCGAACTCTACCGCACCGATGCCCTTGCACTATACTGTCTGTCCCTTACATAGCGCGCTTGATCGGCCGGGACACACCGGAGAAACGTGATGGACGACAACGGACGACGGGCGGCGGTGGTCAGTACCCGCGCCGAGCAGATGCCGCCCTTCCTGGTCATGGAGGTGCTCGAGCGCGCCGCCGAGCTGCAACGCCAGGGACGCTCCATAATCCATCTCGAAGTCGGCGAGCCGGATTTCGATACGCCCAAGGCCGCCCTCGAGGCGGGAATACGTGCCCTGCGTGACGGGCGAACGCACTACACCCACTCGCTTGGCCATCCGGAGCTACGCGAGGCCATCGCCGCCTGGCAGCACAAGCGGTACGGCGTCGAGGTCTCACCGGACCATATCGTGGTGAGCCTGGGCAGCTCGGGCGCGATGCTGCTGGCGTTCGCCGCACTGCTCGAGCCCGGTGCCGAGGCTCTGATGACGGACCCGCACTACGCCTGCTACCCCAACTTCGCCACCGCCTTCGAGGGCGTCCCCGTCCGCATCCCGGTCCGAGAGGAAGACGGCTTCCAGTTCGACCCCGAAGCCGTCCGCGCGCGCCTCGGACCGCGAACCAGGGTACTGATGCTCAACTCCCCCGCCAATCCTACCGGGACCCTCACACAGCCGGACCGTATGCAGAAGCTCGTCGAGATCCTCGGGGATCAGGTGATGATCGTCTCGGACGAGATCTACCATGGCCTGGTGTACCGCGGACGGGCCCATTCGATCCGCGAGTTCTCCCCCGAATCGGTCGTGATCAACGGGTTCTCGAAGCTGTTCGCCATGACCGGCTGGCGTTTGGGCTACGCGATCGTGCCCCCGTGGCTGGTTCGCCCCATGCAGAAAGTGCAGCAGAACCTCCTGATCTCGCCGCCGGACTTCGCCCAGTTCGCCGCCATCGCCGCTCTCCAAGAGGCCGACGCGGACGTCGAGCGCATGCGACGCTGCTACGACGAGCGCCGTCAACTCGTTCTGAGGCGTCTGAGAGAAATGGGTCTGGAGGTGCTCACCGAGCCGGTGGGCGCGTTCTACGTGTTCGTCAACGTGCGACGCTATACCGACAACGTGTACGAGTTTGCCTTCCAGATCCTCGAACAAGCCGGCGTGGCGGTGACCCCCGGCGTCGACTTCGGCCCCGGCGGCGAGGGCTACATCCGCATCTCATACGCCAACTCGCTCGCGAACATCGAAGAAGGCATGAACCGCCTGCAGGCGTTCCTGGCCAGACAACCGATCGAGTAGAACAAGGAACTCCACCCAGTAGCCCCCCGGCGCGCGACTCAAATGTAGCGGCCGGGCCCCGCACCGGCCGTACCTTACACGAAGCGCGCTCAGTGGAACACGACCGGTACGGGGCCCGGCCGCTACACGGAAGTGGTGCTAACCCGACCGCTCTCCCGCGAACGGCTCACCGCACTCGGGGCAACGGTCTGCACTCCCGCGAAGATCGTAGCCGCAATTGAGACACCGGCCAGCTCGCGCTCGTTCACGCTTCTGCAACCACCGTCGGCGCACGACACCCCACGACAAGAGAACCGGGAGAAGGACGGCAAGCACAAGCCCGTAGGGAAACTGCACGATGGTCACTTTCGCCGATGTTGCTCGGGGATTCCAAACGGGCACCCGCCAATGCAGTTCGAAAGGGTGCTTGAGCGACGGCCACAGGCCAGGGAACTGGGCATCGCCAGCTTTCGTGGATCGTAACGACAGACCCTTCGACTCGCGGAACCCACCGCCGGGCCAGCTAACCGAAGCGCGCAGAACACCATTACTGGAAGCGACGAACGCGCTCCACTTTGCGTGGGACGGACAAAACCGAACGGCATCGAATACGCAGTAACTTCGCACCCACAGAATTGCCGTAATCGCACATACGGCCACGATGCAGACAACACACATTGAACCCAGCGTTCGGATTATCCGCGTGCGCATATGCATGCGCCGTGCACATCTATAACGAACCCGGCCACTCCCCGGTAAACACCTCAACCGCCGACCCGGTCATGAAGACGTGGTTCGACGCTTCGTCCCATTCGACTTTCAGCTCGCCACCCGGCAGCACGGCGGTAATCGCTCGCCCGCTCTTGCCGTTGAGCACGCCCGCCACGCACACCGCGCAGGCCCCCGTTCCGCAGGCTAGCGTCCGGCCCGAGCCGCGCTCCCAGGTGATCATCTTCACGCGGTCCTCGGCCAGCACCTGCGCAAAGTGGACGTTGATGCGCCGTGGGAATAGCTGGTGTCGCTCGAGCCGCGGCCCCCATTCCTCCAGCGGGACGCGCGCCAGCGCGTCGGCAAAGAACACGGCGTGTGGGTTCCCCATCGACACGCACGTCGCACTGAGGACCCGCCCCCGCACCGGCACCGGCATTCCGACGATCTTGTCGCCCCCCAACGCCACCGGAATCCTGGCCGGATCGAGCACCGGCGCCCCCATATCCACTCGCACGGCGCTCACGCGCCCGGCGTCATCCAGTGTCAGATCGAGCCCGAGCACGCCCGCGTCGGTCTCGACCCGCAACGGGTTCTTACGCGCCCAGCCGCGCTCGTACGCCAACTTCCCCACACAGCGGATCCCGTTCCCGCACATCTCCCCGCGCGAACCGTCGACATTGAACATCTCCATCCGGACGTGCGCCCCCTCCTCGTTGGGCGGGCCGACCAGAATCAGTCCATCCGAACCGACGCCCCGATGCCGATCGCTGATCGCCGGCGCCAGCGCGGCGGGGTCGTCAACTTGCTGATCAAATCGGCTGACATAGACATAGTCATTGCCGAGCCCGTGCATCTTGGTGAATTTCAGCGACATGGCCTCGCCGTTCAACGTGATAAGATGTCCAATCCGTTGCCCACGCTGCAAGCGTGGGCTGGCACGTCCGATGGTTGGCGACTGTTAGCTGAAGGCTGAAGGCTGAAGGCTGACAGCTAGCCGCCTACGGTTTTGCCCCCCGGTAATCTCGCAGCCACCTCTGCAACGCCGAGCCGCGGAACTTGTACGTCCCGGGCCGGGCGCAACCCTGTTGCACCAGTGGGTTGTTGGGGTCGATCATCACGTCGATCAGCTCATCCCCCCGTCCGGTGCCGAAGAACCCTTCCGCCCGCAGACGAGGATCGCCGAGGTAGCCGGCCCCAGGCGGCAGCGCCTGTTGCGCAAGACCCGCGAAGCTCGCCCGTGCCCGATCGGTTGTCAGGTCCAGCAGGATGCCTTGTCCGGATCCCGGCGCCAGCACGCCCAAACCGCTCTGCTGAAGCCGGTTGAACGCCACCCCGATATCACTCTGTCCGAGGATATCCGGCACGGACACGTTCCGCTCGAACGGGGCCTGATCGAGCCACGCCCGCATGGCGCTCGTAATCAGCTCCTTGGGATTGATCAGCCGCCGCTGTCTTGTCATCCGGTTGATCACCTCGATCAAGCCGCGATCGGTCAAGCTGACTTCGAAGAAGTCGGTGTCGCGCTCGTAGAACAGCGTGAAGCCCCAGGTGCCGCGCTTGGACAGCGTCGCGACCGGACTGTCGACGGTGAAGTCGCTCTTGAGCCCGCCCTCGGCGACGCCGGCCCGAATGCGCCCGTAGCCCACGCCGACCCGAACCTTCTTGGTGTCCTTGGTCTTGTAAGCCTCGCTGAGTACCGTCTTGCCGACCGCTTCGATCAGCATGCACGTGTAAGGTTGCTCGTCGCCGATCTGCAGCTTGATCGACGAGCGCACGCCGGTGATGATCTTGGTCCGCTCGGGATATTCGTCGTCGAGCTGACAGGGCTGGTACTCCTGGCTGTCGAGCGGGGCGTGCTTGACATCCCCGTGAAGCTCGATCACGCGCGCCATGATCGGCTGCTTCTGGTCGCTCGCCGCCGGCTGCGAAGCAGGCTTACCCGCATCGGCTTCGTCACCCTCGGCCTGATCCTGAGCTCCCGCCACACCGGCGGCAAGCAGGCCAAACGCGACCAGCGGAACCATCGTGCAACGGCAGTAGCGCGTGAGCGTCATATTCATACTCCAGCCTGACAGCGGGCGAGTCGGCATCCTGCCGAGCTTCAGCGAATTCTTGACGCGACCGGCACAGCGGTCAACGCCTTATTCCATTCCCGGTTCCGTTTCCTCACAAGCCCAACCACACGCGCAGCGGGTCCGCGTAAGGACCCTGCCCCGCCGGCACCCGCCAGATCCACGGAGCTGCCACGATCCACGCGATATTCGCGCCCGTTACCAGGTCGTACGGAATCGACCCCCGCGGATGCCGCCAAAACTGAAATCGTCCCAACCGTCCCGGCTCTGGTCCGTGCGGCGGCGGGGGAAGCCCGCGCTCCTGACAAGTGACCGCGCGCCGGGCATAGTCGAGGCGCCGCCAAACCGTCAACAGGTTCAGCACGGCCAACTGCCAGATCACCGCGATCAGATGCCCGGTTGCGCAGCCGATCAAGATGGCGGCACACCGCTCGCCGCGGAGCCAGTACCCGACTGAGCAGTCATCGATGATCTTCTCGGCGCGTGCTTTCACGTAGCTGATCAGAACGGAACTGCACAGCGCAACGACAACCAGCACGAACAGCGTGAGATTCACCTCCCGGGCCAGCACGAAATGCAGCAGGCAGCCGATGAAGATCGCCATATCGCCGAAGCGATCGAGCGT
>CAZDTB010000052.1:10525-15817 GCA_964508075.1 uncultured Planctomycetales bacterium | reverse complement strand
TCGGCCAGCAGCAGGTGGCCGTCGAGGTCGGCGTGGTCGGCTAGCGTGGCGATGGTCAGGGCCGGGGCGATCGCCAGACTGCTCGATACGAAGCAGCCGAACATGACGCCCATACCCAGCCCGCGGGCGAGCGTGACCATGCGCAATGCCTCGCGGATGCCGCCGCACTTGCTGAACTTGATGTTGACGCCGTCGACCAGCCCGTGGAGTCGGACGACGTCGGCGGGACGTTCGCAGCTCTCGTCGGCGAAGATCGGGGCCACGCCGACCTCGCGCAGCTTGCCGAAATGCGGCCAATCATCCTTCGCCAACGGCTGCTCGATCATGGTGGGGCGGTACCGGGCCAGCCCGCGGATCTTGTCAGCGGCCTCGTCCGGCGACCAGGCCTGGTTGGCGTCCATCAGGATCGGGCCGTCGAAGTGCTCGCGGATATACCCGAGCGTATCGTGGTCATTCTTGACGCCGACCTTGACCTTGAGCGCGTCGTAGCCGGCGGCGAGGGCCTCCTTGACCTTGACACGAATCTCGTCCGGCTCGGCCACGCCGATCGTGAACGTGGTTCGCGTGCGCGCCTGGTTGAGCCCCAGCAGCCGCCACACGGGTACGCCCAGGCGTTTCCCGACCCAGTCGTACAGAGCGCTATCGACGGCGGAGATCGCAGCCCGCTGCGCGTCGTGATGCTCGATCAGCCGATCGATGATGGCGTGGATGGCGAACGGGTCGTCGCCAAGCAGGTCGTGCATGCCTTCCAGCGCGGCTTCGGACGACTCGATCGATTGTCCATAGAGGGCGGAGGGCAGCACCTCGCCGAGGCCGACGATCCCGTCGTGCTCGAGCTGGACGACGATGGTTTCCTGCTCGTCGAGGTAGCCGTGCGCGGTGGCGAAGCGGAAGCGGGGGCGGATGGTCTGTTTGCGGTACGTGAGCTTCATGCGAATCTCCCTGTTATTCCGACGGAGCGCAGCGGATGAGGGATCTGTGTCGGCCGGCATGACGGGGCCAGATTCCTCGCTGCGCTCGGAATGACGGCTTGCGGGTAGACAATGCCGGTTACCTGTCTAGACGATGTCGTCGAGTGCGGAGACGCTGATGACCGCCTGGCGATCGACGAAGACGCGTCGGCGGTTGGTCCGCGGCGCGTCGGCCCGCTCCAACTCGCGCGACTCGCTGACGTATTCCTCCTTGGTGCTGTGACCTTCGGTGCGGTCGTGCAGGTCGGCGTCGGTCAACCAATAGCCGCGCTCGTCGTGTGCTTCCAGCTTGCCGATGTAGATCATCGGGCCGGCGGTATCCAGCACGACCCGCTGGCCGACGAACATGTCGAGGGAAGGTTTGCTCATCACGCTCTGCTCATCGTTGTCCAGGCTGCCGTTTTCAGCCGCGAGCGATTATCTTACTCGCACCAGCCGTCCGGCACGAATCCCGGACGGACCGAACCTCCGAAAAGGCTGACCCCATGCCGGTCCGCACTGATCACGCGGTTGTGCTGCGCTTGTCCGACTACTCGGAGACGTCGCAGATCGTGACGCTGTTTACGGCGAAGGACGGTCTGGTGCGTCTGATCGCGAAGGGTTCCCGCCGCGGCACACGCAAACGCTTCGCCGCCGGGCTCGATCTGCTGGAGTACGGCGAGGTCAGCTACGCACCGGCGCATGGCGAAGCGGGGTTGGGGACGTTGACCGAATGGGTCCAGCGCGACGCGTTCACCGGGCTGCGGGGCGAGTTGGTGCGGCAGTACGGCGGACTGTACGCGGTCGAGCTGGCCAGCGTGCTGACCGAGGAGTACGACCCGCACCCGGAACTGTTCGACGCGTTGCTGGAGATGCTGCGGCAGCTTGCCGGCGGGCAGGACGATTCGCGAGCAGTCTCAGGCACGCCGGCCGACCCGCTCGCCGTCATCGTGCGGTTTCAGGGGGCGTTGCTGAAGGCGATCGGGTACGCGCCGGTTTTGCGCCACTGTGTCGAGTGCGGCCAGCCGCGGGTGGGGGGCACGCGGGCGTACTTCAGCTCGAGCGCGGGCGGGCTGATCTGCCGCGACTGTGAAATGCACCACGCCGAGAAGCGTCGCATCTCGCCGGCCATGCTGGACGGCGACCCGACGAGCCGGTCGGCGGTTGACTGGTTCTTGTTACTGGACTATCACTTGACCAACGTGGCCGGCCGGCCGTTCAAGACCACCGAACGGCTGCGTAAGCTGCTGGCTGGCCCGCCACAGGAGCCGAAGGAGTCGTGATCCCGGACGACCGGCCACTTGGCGTCTATAATCGCATGTAGTGCAAATCCACGAGCAGGTGCGGCGGCCGAGCGGGTCGCCGGTTTTGATGGCCCGGCCAATCGCGTCGGAGAATTCGTGAACGAGGCGTCGCTGAACGTACCCGAGCTGGTTCCGGTCTTTCCATTGCCGGAAGTGGTCCTGTTTCCGAGGCAGGTCCTGCCGCTGCATATATTCGAGCCGCGCTATCGCGCGATGGTCGCCGACGCTCTGAGCGGCGAGCGCGTGATCGCGATTGCCCTGCTCAAGCCCGACTACGAGCCGCACTACTTCACCTCGTACGCGCCGATCCACGCGGTGGTGGGCGTCGGCCGCATTATCGCTTCGGAGAAGCTCGACGGAGATAAGTACAATATCCTGCTGCGCGGCGAGACCAGAGCGACCATCGTCGAGGAATTCCAGAACCGGCCCTATCGCCTGGCCCGCATCAGCACCGCCCAGCCCCGCTGCGACGTCCCCACCGAGGTGCGGCGGCAACTCCGTCGAGAGCTTTTCGACGCGATTGGGCAACACCTGGCGACCGAGGCCGAGTGTGGCGAGCAGTATCTGCAACTGTTCGAGGCCCCGCTCTCGCTGGGGGAGCTGGCCGATCTGATCGCCGGCGGGCTCCCGGTGGCCGCCGAGTTGCGGCAATACCTGTTGGCCGAGTTGGAGAGCAGCGCCCGGGCGCGGTTCGTGCTGGAGCAACTCCACACGCTTGGGTCGGTAACCCTTCATGCTCGCCGCGTCGAGCAGCACGCCGAGTGGCAACGGAACTGACCGCCACGGCGGGTGCCACTCGTAGCGTCGGCCCCCTGCGGCCGACGTAGATCGTCGATAGCCAATCGCTATTCGGGATTGTGCATGGAACCGATCGCGGCCGTGTCGTGTGGCACAGCCGCCCCCGGCTGTGCGCTGCTGACCCCGACCACCGTGCTCCCAGCCGAGGGCGGCTGGGCCACATGAACAATCCGGGCTGGCCGACGCTACCCGATGAATGACGCCTGGCATTGCCCTACTCTGCGGCGCGTCTCATTCCAGGCGGAAGGCGTTTCAGCCAACCGGCCTCCAGGACACCCCATAGCCCGATCAGGATCGCCTCGGCCGCGTCATGCCGCAGTGACGTCGGCCGCGGGGCGTCCGACCACTCGATCACCCGCCGGGCCATGTCATTGGCGTTGAGCTTGGCCTGCGGGCCGTTGCGCTGCTCGCGCGGGTAGAGGAGCCGCCGGCGCCACGTCTCGGCGCTGATCTGCCGGACGATGATCTCGCGACGCTGCGCCTCGTGCTCCCAGATCTTGGCTAGCGGCCCGCCGCCTTCGAGCACGATCCGTCGCAGGCGGGGCAGCTCGTCGAGCAGGCTGTGCACTCGCCGCCGCAACCGCGCCGCCGTCCCGAAATTCCGCGACCGATACGAGATCAGCCGCCCGTCGCGCCCGTACAGCGCCAGTCCGGTTCGGAGTCCGAGATCAATGGCGAGCAGTGCACACATGGATGTTCAACTCGTCCTGCTGGGTACGGTTCGAATCGGCTGCATGCAGGGAGATTATCCGTCACAGGTCCCCTCGGGGCCATCGGGTACGGCCGGCTCCCCACACTCCGGACACCGTCCGCTTACGTTGCCGGTCAGGTTGTATCCGCAGTTCTGACAGCAGCCGGGCTTATGCGGCCTATCGCGCCACCAGAGGAACACTGTCGGGATCGCGATGAGCATGAACGGAATCCACAGCGGAATGCTAAGCTGACGTTGAGTACCGCCCGACGAGGCGTAGGAGTCTATGAGGGGCGGCCACGTAAACGTCGGTGGATGACCATAACGGCGTATTAATATCGAAGGTAGCTCGGCTAGCTTATCTGAGCGCTTGGCATATCGGGCCTCAGCCTGATCTCGCATAGCTGCCGGAATCCACTTGACCCTGAAGTCACCGGCGATTATGCGAGCATTTTCAATATTGTTTGGGATAGCTGCTCCGCCGAACCACTTCTGCTTCCACTCGGCACTTGGAAGGAACAAGATTTCGTACCAGCCACTGAAGAACCATATGCCGGCCAGCGTTATGAGAGTAATCGTCCCCACCCACTTCAGCACCCGTCGTGTTCGCGAGCGGCGTATCATGCTGGTTTGCCCTCACGCTCGATCAGGGTGCCACATTCCGGACATCGCCCGCTGACGTTGCCGGTGAGGTCGTAGCCGCAGTGCTGGCAGTGGCCAGGTGGGATGCGGCGCCGGTCGAGCCACCATACGCTTGCCGTTGAGACCAGAAGTAGCGCCAATGGCATCCAGAGGGGCAGCGACACAAAGCTCGGGTTGCCCGCCGTTCCGGTGCGGCCCCATACGAGCAGCCATCCGTGAGCTGGGGGCGCGTCGGTTTGGCCGAAGCGCCATCCGCGAGAAATGAGTGGGCTAGGCCCCGGATCATACCGGTTGACAAGCAACTGGCCGTTAGTGACGCTGATACCCGTGTGCCCGGTCACGTCAAACCAAGTCACGTACCAGCGAAGACTGGCGACCCACATGGCCGCAACCGACACCAATGAGTATCGTGCCCACCCACTTCAGCACCCGACGTGTCCGCGAGCGGCGTTTCATGGCAGTCGATGTGCGATCTTCACCCCAGACAGAGCCGAGCCAAGCGGTAATGCTGAGTATACCGTCCCGTGCTGCCAGGGCTACCGGATCGAGGTCGGCGGTATCATAGAGGGCATGACGCTCTGGGCGAGGCGGAAGCTGGTCTGAGAGAACGAAAGACCGGTGGTGAGGAGAGCATCGCATAGCCCCGGAGGGGCGGCGGTTAGTAGCCGGGGGCGCGAGCCCCCGGAACGCAAGCACACGACAGACCGAGCCCCGGAGGGGCGAAAGTAGGGCTCACCCGGCGGCGATTTCCGTCGCCCCGCTGGGGCTTGGTTTCTCGCGCCGACCGCTACCGGGGGCTGGCGCCCCCGGCTACTGACCTTCGCCCTTTCAGGGCTTGCCCTCGTACGACAACGCTACCGGGGGCTGGCGCCCCCGGCTACTGACCTTCGCCCTTTCAGGGCTTGCC
>CAZDTB010000052.1:5353-10425 GCA_964508075.1 uncultured Planctomycetales bacterium | reverse complement strand
ACAACGCTACCGGGGGCTGGCGCCCCCGGCTACTGACCTTCGCCCTTTCAGGGCTGCGCTTCAGGGCTGCCTTTCAGGGTTGCCTTTCAGGGCTACGTTTCACGTGCTCCCCAACGCATCCGGCAGGACTCGAACCTGCAACCCTCGGTTCCGAAGACCGATGCTCTGTCCAGTTGAGCTACGGATGCACTGGCGGATATGTTAGCAGAATCCTGTTCGGCCGCATTCCGGGCGGGGGGAATCCTGTGCGGGGCCTCGACCGGGTCAACGCAGGGATGATCGACGATCAGGGTGTCGTCAGCGCGGATTTCGGGGACCGTTCGGCAAACCCCCGGGGGTGAACACCCTCAGGCAGGTGCCTATCCCGGATTATTCTGGTGGCCCAGCCGCCCTCGGCTGGGACCATGGTGGTCGGCGTCCGCAGCGCACAGCCGAGGGCGGCTGTGCCACACGACCTGGCTGTGAACGGTTCGATGAATAATCCGGACTATCCCCGCTGGGCAGGCCGGCGCGGGATGCCCGCAATGGGGTCGTGCCCCGCGGGTCGAGCAACCAGCCGGGAGAGTCTCGCTGGGTGGAAGAATCAAGCCCGGCCACGGTGTCATGGACCGGTGGCTGACAGGGCGGGGATCGGTGGATAGTCGCGATTCTTGGGGTGCCAAGCGGGGCGGATTGGGGTATGCTAAGTTATGGGACCGTGCGAACGTCGTATCGGGCTCAGCAACAGGCACGGGGGTTTCCTGGCACGGCAGGATGAGCCGATCAACGGAGCTCTCCCGGATGTGCTCACGTGAGGAGCGCACGGGCTGAACGGGCGCGCGGGACGTTGAAGGCAAGTGGAAGCGCTTCAGTTCGAGGCGCCTCGCCGTATCGCCATGGGATTCGCGCTTGCAGGAGGACTCAGGACATGGCACCGAGCATCTTGGTGGTCGAACATGACGAGCAGGTGCGAGGGGCGCTGCGAGCCGAGCTTGAACGTTGCGGGTACGACGTGTGCGAAGCGGCCGACGGTAACGAGGCGATGACCGCTCTACAGACGGCGCCATTCGATCTGGTTATTGCCGACATCACCGTGCCGGAGAAAGACGGTATTGAGATCATGGGGTACGTCCGCAAGGAGCACCCGGGAACGCCGGTCGTCATCATCGGTGGGCCCGCCGATCGGCTTTATCTCGAAAGTGCGCGGGAGTTGGGGGCGGCGCGCACGCTTTCCAAGCCGGTGTCTCCCGACGAACTTGCGAGCGCGGTGAAGCAACTGCTCGCCGAGCACAGGATTGAGCGGAGCACCTGATCAGCGATCGACGGTGATTGCCAGCACGGTCAGATCGTCGAGCGGCTGACCCAGCCGCCGCAGCGTGTCATGCCGAGCGCTGAGCTGTTCCAAGGCGGCGGGCAGTCCGGCGCTGCCCAGCCGGGCGTACCAATCGGTGCTGGTGAGGGATTTGTCGGGGGCGACGCGGTGACGGTCGGGGCCGGTATCGGGATGCTCATGGGGCGTTGGCGCCCGGTTGCGGCCAGGGCTCGCATCCCGGGCAACCTGCTCGAGGCCGTCGCTGTAGAGGACCAGCGACTCGCCGGGGGCCAATTCGAATGACTCCACGGCAAACGAGGCGTCTGGCACCACGCCGACCAGCAGCCCGGCGGGGCAGAGCAGTTCACACCGCCCGTCGGCACGCCGAAGGATCGGGTACGGCGCCCCGCCGCGGGCCAGTTCAACCCGCCGCGTCCGCACGTTTACCAGGGCATATACCGCCGCGGCGAACTGGGTTTCGCTCAACTCGGCTTCGAGCAACTCCTCGTTCAAGCGTCTCAGCACTTCATCGGGGCGTACCGGGCGGAAGATTCGGCTTTGTCGCCCTTTGCCGGGCAGGGCCCGCTTGATGAACACCGTCAGTAACGCGGCGCTGATGCCGTGACCCTGGGCGTCAACCAGCGCCACGGCGACGTGGCTGTCGTCCAGGCGGCGGATGTCGTAGATGTCGCCGGAGACGTAATCCGTCGGGCGGTAGACCACCGAGAACGAGATGCCGTCGAAATGGGGCAGGGCGCGCGGCAGCAGTTCGCGTTGGACCTGACTGGCCAGACGCAGTTGCTGTCGGTATTGCTGGGCGGCTTGCTCATCGGCGAGCCGGACCGCCGGGCCACGATGGAGTGACTCGAGCGAGGAGCGCATCTCGATCATGGTTGCGATCCGCGTGGCGAGCTCTTCGACACCGGTGTGGCTGCTGAACGAGACCGGGACGGTTGGAGGAGAGGCCGGCGGGGGAGTCATCCGGTCGTCCGGCTGAAGCACGAGCGTCGCCCGTGGGCGCGTGGCTAGCTGGCCGAAAAGCTTGCGCAACCCTTCGCGATTGGCTGGGGCATCATCCGCGGGGATTACCACGATCGCGTCCGCCGTCGGTTTGACGCCCGAGCGGAGCACCTCCGAGATTGGCTCGAAGCTAGCAGTCGCGCCAACGCGCCGCAAGGCGGCTTCGAGGCCTTTCGGCATCGTGTGACCGCCGAGGATGACCTGAACGTGTGCCCGCGGCATCGGCCGAGTTCTCAGCATGGAGTTGGCTCGCCTGTGTGAGTCTGGTTCTCCGTGATGAGGAATCGGCTATCCGCGGCCGGTACTTGCTCAGGGCGGATGGGAGTCTGAGTGGTTGACCGGCGTTCGCGGCGATATGCGGTCGAAGGAGTTCCCGCGCTCTCACGGGCGACACGGCGGTGCCACCCATGACGGCGCATGCGCGAATCGGGTGGCACGGCTGTGTCAGCCATGGTTCGGTTTGGGGTCATGTTCCGGTAACTGGGACGTGGACGGGTGGCCGGGCTTACTCGCTGCCGCCGGTTTCGTGAGCCACGATGGCGTCGTGGAGTTCCTGGGCTGTGTTGGCCTTGTCGACCGCCGCGCGGAACTCCTCGATGTTCATCAGGCGTGAGATTTTCGCCAGGGCCTGGATGTGCGGGCCGGTTTGGTCCGGCGGGCTGACCAGCAGCACGACGAAGGTTACCGGACGGCTGTCGAGACTCTGGAAATCGACCGGCTGGGCGGGTTTGCCGGTGGCCATCACCAGTTTCTTGCACCCAGCGCTCTTGCCGTGCGGGATCGCCAGGCCGTAACCAATTCCCGTGGTCCGCTCGTTCTCGCGTTTGATCACGGCGTCGAGGGCGAGTTCGCGATCCGCCAGCCCGTTGGTCTCGGCCAGCAGGTCTACCAGCTCGGTAATGACGCCGTGCTTCTCGGTGGCCTTGATCGGCACGCGCACGCGATCGAGCGTGATGAGTTTCGACAGTTCCATGCCAGCCTCTCTGCTGAGTGCCGCAGAACTCCTAAGGATAACATCAGCGGGCTGCCTGGTCAAAAGTGCCAACCGCCAAGGCTCCAAGAGGGGCCCGTGCGAATGGCTTAGGGGCGTGCGGCATTGACGGGCAGGGTAGGTGGGACTATAGTCAAGAATTCGCTGTCGGCTGGTGCCGGTCGGTGGCGCTGAAGGCGTGTAGTTAGCCAGAGGATTCACGATGGCCCGGAAGTGTCCGTTCACCGGCAAGAAAACAACCTTCGGCCGATCGATTGCCCGACGCGGCAAGGCCAAGTATCTGGGCGGGGTCGGCCGCAAGGTCACCGGTATCACCAAACGCCGCTTCAAGCCCAACATTCAGAAGGTCCGCGCCGTGATCGACGGCAAGGTCTGCCGCATGCGCGTCAGCGCCAAGGCCATCCGCATGGGCCTGATCGTCAAGCCGTCCAAGCGCGACTGGAAGCCGCCCGTCGAGGCGGAAGACGCCACCGAGTAGCCAACCATTCCGCGGATTCCGGGTATGAGCGCGCTGATCGATGAAGCCGAGGTACGGCGGATCGCCAAGCTCGCCCGGCTGAAGGTCAGCGACGACGAAGTTCATCTCTTCGCCGGGCAGCTGGCCGAGATCCTCGATTATGTCAAGCAGATCGAGTCGCTCGACACCGAGGGCGTCGAGCCGCTGGCTCATGCTCTGCCGGTGACCGATGTCTTACGCGAAGACGAGCCCCACGAGAGTCTGTCACAGCGGCAGGCTTTGGCCAACGCGCCCGAGACACAGCGCGACTACTTCCGTGTGCCCACCGTCGTCGATCCCCACGGCGGGGCGTGATGCTGTCGCGATCGGCGTCCGGATGGGGACGAGATGAGCAGCGAGCTCACGGCAACCGGAATCGCCCAAGCGGTCGCCGCAGGTAATCCGAAGGCGACGCAGGCCTGCGGGCGGGCGTTGCAGCGGGTCGAGGCCGTCGATCCGGGCCTGAAGGCCTTCGTTGAGCTGACCGGGGACCACGCTCGGGAGCGGGCCGAGCAGATTGACGCGGACGTTGCGGCCGGCAAGCCCGTCGGGCCGCTGGCCGGCGTGCCGATCGGAATCAAGGACAACATCTGCACGGCCTTCGGTCGGACCACCTGCGGATCCAGAATCCTGGCAGACTACCGCTCGCCTTACGATGCGACCGTCATTCGGCGGATTGAAAGCGCCGGTGGCGTGATCATTGGCAAGACCAACCTCGACGAGTTCGGGATGGGCTCGTCCACCGAGAACAGCGCCTTCGAGCCCACGCGCAACCCGTGGGACGCCAACAGCGTGCCGGGCGGGTCCTCGGGCGGCTCGGCCGTCGCGGTCGCTGCCGGCATGACCCCGCTGGCGCTCGGCTCGGACACGGGCGGGTCGGTCCGCCAGCCGGCCGCGTTCTGCGGCGTCGTTGGGTTGAAGCCCACGTACGGTCGCGTTTCACGCTACGGGCTGGTGGCGTACGGATCGAGCCTCGACCAGATCGGTCCGATCGCACGCAACGTCACCGACGCCGCCCTGATGCTCGGCGTCATCAGCGGCAAAGACCCGCGGGACTCGACCAGCGTCGACCGGCCGGTCGCCAATTACGTGGCCGAGTTGAGCGACGCAAAGCTGTCGGAGCGTTTATCGGGTCTCCGGATCGGCGTTCCCAAGGAGTATTTCGGGGAGGGGTTGGACGACGAAGTCCGCGCCGCCGTCGAGGCCGCGATCGACGTTTATCGTGGGCTGGGCGTCAGGGTCGTCGAAGTCTCGCTGCAATACTCCTTGGGAAC
>CAZDTB010000052.1:0-5343 GCA_964508075.1 uncultured Planctomycetales bacterium | reverse complement strand
TCTCGCTGCCGCACTCGCCCTACTGCATCGCCGTGTACTACGTGATCGCCACCGCCGAGTGTTCGAGCAACCTGGCCCGCTACGACGGGGTGCACTACGGTCGTCGTGCGGCGGGGTCACGGGAGATCGTCGAGCTGTACAGCGCGTCGCGGGCGGAGGGGTTCGGGGCGGAGGTCAAGCGGCGGATCATGCTGGGTACGTTCGCGCTCTCCGCAGGTTATTACGACGCGTACTACAGCAAGGCCCTCAAGGCCCGGCAGTTGATCAAGCAGGATTTCGAGCGCGCCTTCGAGCAGGCCGACGTGCTCGCCTGCCCGACCGCGCCGACGCCCGCGTTCCGCTTCGGCGAGAAAATCGACGACCCGCTTCAGATGTACCTGGCGGATATCTATACGATCGCGGCAAACCTCGCCGGCATCCCGGGCATCTCGATCCCCTGCGGTTTCTCCAGCGGCGGCTTGCCGATCGGGCTGCAACTGCTCGCGCCGCTCTTCGGTGAAACGCGGCTCTTGCAGACCGCCCGGATCTACGAACGCGAGACAGCTTGGCGTGACCAGCGGTTGACAATGTAGCGGCCGGGCTCTGTCCCGGCCGTCGAACCGAAGTATGATGCCGATGTCGACGACCGCTTTCCTGAGGATGTATCAATGCAAAGTCGTGATGGCCGCGCCTTGATCCGGACCAAAGTCATCGCCACGCTCGGCCCCGCCACCGCCGACCCCAAGCGTCTGGCTGCCGTCCTCGACGCTGGCGTGGACGTTTGCCGACTCAACTTCAGCCACGGCACGTGGGACGATCATCAATGCAGCCTCGACGCGATCCGCGCGTGGTCGGCAGAGCATGGGCAGTCCGTCGCTGTTATGGGTGACCTGTGCGGGCCCAAGATCCGGCTCAACCAGGTGGCCGACGAGGCAGTCGATCTCAAGGCGGGCGATACCGTGCGTTTCGTCCGCGGCGACGACGAATGCACCGTCGGCCGCTTGACGACGGGCTACGCGGGTTTCGTCGACGACGTTGAGGTCGGGCAGCGGATCTACATTGATGACGGGCTGATTCGCTTGCTGGTCGTCGCTCGGGATGCCGACGCGATCACGTGCACTTGCACCACGGGTGGGCGCGTGTCGTCGCGCAAGGGCGTGAATCTGCCTGACACAGCGCTGTCAACACCCGCCCTGACGGACAAAGACCGTCGCGATCTCGACTGGGCGACTGAGCACGGCCTCGACTACGTTGCCCTTTCGTTCGTTCGCCGCCCCGAAGACCTGACCGAGCTCAAGAGCAGGATCGACGAACGGCGGTCGGACATCGGCGTGATCGTCAAGATCGAAAAGCCCGAGGCGCTGGAGCACCTGGACGACTTCATCGCCCGGGCCGACGGAGTGATGGTCGCGCGCGGCGATCTGGGGGTTGAGATGGACGTCTGGCGGGTGCCGCTGATTCAGAAGGACATCACCGCCCGCTGCCGCGCGGCCGCCAAACCGGTCATCATCGCCACGCAGATGCTCCAGAGCATGGTCTCCAACCCGATGCCGACGCGGGCCGAGGTTAGCGACGTGGCCAACGCGATCCTCGATGGGGCCGACGCGGTGATGTTGTCGGGGGAGACGGCGGTGGGGTCGTACCCGGACGTCGCCGTCGCAATGATGGACCACGTGGCCCACACGACGGAGACCTACCAGCGCGAGTGCCGCCAGGTCGAGCCTGCCCCGCGCCGGGCCAGCATACAGGGCACGACGTCGGCGATCGCGTGGGCGGCGGTGCAAGCGGCTTCTCATCTCGATGCCCGCCTGGTCGCGGTCTGGTCCGCCACCGGCGAAACCGTGCGCCTCGTGGCCCAGCACCGTCTGCCGATGCCCGTCGCGGGCCTGACTTACGACGAACGCGTCTATCGCCGAATGAACCTGTTGTACGGCGTCATCCCGCTCCAGGTGGCGCCGCTTGCGAACCCGGCCGAGATGGCCGCCGTCCTCGACGCGCGGCTGGTCGAACGCGGGCTGGCGTCGCCCGGGGACCTGATTGTGGTGGTGACTTCGACTCGTCCACACACCCCCGGCGGAACCGACACCACGCTCGTCCACCGGGTGGGTGAGCAGGTGTAGCCTGCTGCCGCAGTGCCGCGCGAGTTCGCGAAGTTGCCCTGCCGTGCTCGCAACCGGGGCGTGTTGTCTACTCGGACGCGGGGCGCATACGACCGGCGTCTGTCGCGGAAAACAGCGATCTGTTTCTGGTCCGGTTAAATACGCGCTCGCATTGTCGTCGCCGGCTCTTCGCCAAAGCGCGCCCGGGTCTGGTGCTTCCCACTTCGGCCGGTTGCCGCCGATAAGCCCCGCCCCTAAAGCTGCGAGCCAGTCGCGTCGATACGTGTTCGGAGTCTGGGTGTCTCAACGAGCTTGGGTGACGGGGGGGATGACAACGCCCGAGGGGAGTGATCATCGTGCGAAACATTACCTGGTTTGAAGCACTGTTGCCACTGTGTGTGGTTCTTGTAATCGCCGGCTATATGGCGTCGCTGGCACCGTCCTGAGGGAATCGAGGGGCGGGGGATTCCGCTTCGGGGCGGCGGCTGCGTTGCTCAGCGTCGGCGGGCAAGGACCCATAGACCCATCGCCAGCAGCACCAGCGACGCCGGCTCGGGAACGGGCACCTGCAAGAGCTGGTGCCTGACCAGGCTCAGGCTGGCCAAGTCGAGCGCGGGGGTGTCCGGGGCGTCGAAGGCGAATGACTGGGTGACCCGGATGCGCGGGGTTGGCCAGGCGAACTCTACGACGGAAGTATATGGGAATTGCAGATCGTCGCTCAGCGTGATACTGCTCGAGGCGATGACGCCGGGCAGCTCGAGGTCTTCGATGATTCCCTCGGCGAGGATGAAGCCGGATCCGCTGAGCTCGCCGACGGCCAGCAGGTCGAGGCCGTCGAGCAGCAAGTCTGTGTCGGCCTGGGCGGTGTATGCGACCGTGATGGTGCCGCTGCGGAGCGGGTCGAAGTCATCCCCGACGGAGGCCTCGGCGAAGCTGAAGTAGATCGAGTCGACGTAAGCGCCGGAGCCCATCGTGAAGACGGAGACCGAGCCGAGGTCACTTTCGATCACGACGTCAGAGAAGGTGACGTCTGCCTGGACCGTTGCGCTGGTGAGGGCGCAAAGCCCGACGAAAAGCAAGACAGATCTCGTGTGCATTCCTTCATCTCCCACCGCGTAGCCGGCGTGCGGCAGCGGAACAATACGGCATCCCTATGGAGTTGCCGTCTGATACTAGGTGGCCGTCGGCGCGAATCTCAAATCTGTTTTCGGAATCTGTCGAAGATGTTGTGGTGGCCGGGTGGTTATCGGATGAGCCTGCCGAAAAGGGTGATTTCGGCCGGCGGGAAGTGGATGCGTTCGGCGCGGGGTCGTAGCATGGAGGCCGGTAGAGGTGTTCGAGAGGATCAGCCATGAGGCCCCCCCCAAGGCAATGCACGGACAGCGAGCTGCGGGCCCGGCTCGATTTCGACGATGCCAGGCTGATCGCCGAGTGCGAGGTGCATCGCCATCGCGCCAGCGGCCCCGGGGGGCAGCACCGCAACAAGGTGGCCTCGGCGGTCCGGCTGCGCCACAAGCTTAGCGGCTTGACGGCGAGCGCAGCGGAAAGCCGGTTGCAGGGCGAGAACAAGACGCGGGCGCTGCGGCGGCTGCGGTCGGCGATCGCGCTGGCAGCGCGCGTGCCGTTGCCGAAGAAGGTCGTCTGGCCGCAGTCAGTGGACGTTTCGCAGCGCCGGCTGCGCGTCAGCGAGAAGAACCCGGCGATGCATCACGTGATCGCGTTGGTGCTCGATGCGTTTGCCGACAGCGGCGGGCAGTTATCCGGGGCGGCCAAGTCGTTGGGACTGACCGGGTCGAGCCTGACGCGCTTCTTGAAGGCGCATCCGAACGCGTGGCGCGAGGTGGGGCGTATTCGTAACGAGGCCGGACTGTCGCCGCTGAAGGGATAGCCCAGCGCCTCAAGCACCGAGGGACAAGCTGTCGTGGCACACGCTGAGTGGCGATCCGTTGACGCATGATCCGGCGGCCAGTACGGTTCTGCCGTCATGGCGCGTGTCGCAAATCCCGGGTTTGGCAGCGTGGGTAGGCCGAGGCGCGGGGGGCTCGTGCGACTGTTCGCAGTATTGAGCGTGTTGGCGACTGTCGTCGCTGGTGCGCTTGCCTTTGGGCAAGACCCGGTGGTCTCAACGCAACCGGCGGCCACGCAGGCGACCGAGGCCGTCGCTCCGCCGCCGATGCCGGATGCAAAGTACGGCGCCTGGGTGCTGTTGCCGGCGATCGTGACCATCGTGCTGGCGATCGCGCTGCGGCAGGTGATTCCGGCACTCAGCGTCGGCGTGCTGATCGCGGCCTACATGATGGCGGCGTGTGCGGGAGCGGCGGACGTCTACGGCGGCGGCGCGATCGGCGGGCTGAGGCGCGCGATCGAAGGCTACCTGCTCGGGGCCCTGCAAGACATCGACCACATCAAGATCCTGGTCTTCACGATGATGATCGGCGGAATGGTCGGCATCATCGCGGCCAACGGCGGCACACGGGCCCTGGTGGATCGCGTGTCGCGCTGGGCTTCGAACCGCGAGCGCGGCCAGATCACCACCTGGTTCGCGGGCCTGATCGTCTTTTTCGACGACTATGCCAACGCCATGATTGTCGGCCCGGCGATGCGCCCGGTGACGGATCGGCTTCGCATCAGCCGGGCGAAGCTGGCTTATATCGTCGATTCGACCGCCGCACCGGTCGCTTCGATCGCTTTGATCGGCACGTGGGTGGGAGCCGAGATCGGATACATTGGTGACGGTCTGAAGAGCCTGGCGGCGAAGCCGGGCTTCCTGACCGACGTTACGGCTTACGACGCATTCCTGTACAGCATTCCATACCGGTTTTACGCGATCCTGGCGATCGTGATGGTGTTTCTGATCGGATGGCTTGGCCGGGACTTCGGTCCGATGAAACGAGCCGAGCGGGAGGCGAGGCCCGACGCGGATGAGGCCGCGGGCAGCGGAGTGCTCGCGAGCACGGTTGGGCGGGCATGGTACGCCGTCGTGCCGGTGCTGGTGCTGGTGGCGGTGACGATCGCGTTGCTGGGAGTTACGGGGTGGTACGCGGTCAAAGCATTGCAGCCCGAGCTGATCGGTGGCGGAGGATCGTCGTTCGAGATCCTGCGCGAGGTGATTAGCAAGGCCAATTCCTACGACTCGCTTTTGTACGGTTCGTTTGCGGCCCTGCTTTTCGCCGGTGCGATTTCGCTGGCGACGCGGTCGCTCACGCTGTCGAAGGTGGTTGACTCGGCGACGGACACCGTGGCGCGGATGGTCCCGACGTTCATG